>JAZKFK010000406.1:0-4458 GCA_040386475.1 Pseudomonadota bacterium
TCGCCGTCCTCGCCATAGCCAACGCCCGGCGCCACGGCGACTTCGGCATGGGTCAGCAACTGCTTGGAAAACTCCAGGCTGCCCATGTCCTTCAACGCGGCGGGCAGCGGGGCCCAGGCGAACATGGAAGCGGGCGGCGCGGGAATGTCCCACCCGGCGCGGCCAAAGGCTTCCACCATCACATCGCGCCGCTTGTGATACAGCAGGCGGTTGGTCTCGACGATATCCTGCGGCCCGTTGATCGCGGCCACGGCAGCCGCCTGCATCGGCGTGAAAGCGCCATAATCGATATAGCTCTTCACGCGGGTGAGGGCGGAGATCAACGTCTTGTTGCCCACGGCAAAACCGATCCGCCAGCCAGCCATCGAATAGGTCTTGGACAGGCTGGTGAACTCCACCGCCACGTCCATCGCGCCCTTCACCTGCAGGATGGAAGGCGTGGGATTGCCGTCGAAGTAGAGTTCGGAATAGGCGAGGTCGCTGAGGATCCACACCTTGTGGAACCGCGCCCAATCGACCAGCTTTTCATAAAAAGCCAGGTCCACTACCTCGGCGGTGGGATTGCTGGGATAGTTCACCACCAGCACCGTGGGGCGCGGAACGGTGAAGTTCATCGCCTTTTCCAGCTCCGCCCAATAGCGGTCATCCGGCGTGGTCGGCACAGAGCGGATGCTGGCCCCGGCAATAATGAAGCCGAAGGTGTGGATCGGATAGCTGGGGTTGGGCGCCAGGATGGTGTCGCCTGGCGCGGTGATCGCGGTGGCCAGGCTGGCCAGCCCTTCCTTGGACCCCAGCGTGACCACCACTTCGCTTTCGGGATCCACGTCCACACCCCAGCGGCGCTGGTAGTAATTGGCTTGCGCGCGGCGCAGGCCGGGGATGCCCTTGGACTGCGAATAGCCGTGCGCGCCCGGATCGCGCGCCACTTCGCACAGCTTGTCGATCACGTGCTGGGGAGGGGGCAGGTCAGGGTTGCCCATGCCCAGATCGATAATGTCACGGCCTTCCGCACGGGCGGCGGCCCGCATCGCGTTCACTTCGGCGATGACATAGGGCGGCAGGCGCTTGATGCGGTAGAATTCGGTATCCATGACTACTTTCGATCGTTGATTGGAAAATTTCCGGGCCTTCCCAGGCTGGCAGATGTGGACCAATTGGGCGGCTGGCGCAACGAAAGGTGCAATTTTCGTCAGCCTCGTGTCTCCCAAAACGGATATTTGCCGCTATGCTAACCTGATGAGCAGCAGCGACCGGCCTGGCAGCGGCGATCCCGCCGACATCTTTACCGAACTGCTGCGCATGCAGGGCGAGGCGGCCCGCCAGATCATGCAGGCCTTCGCACCCGCTGCCGTGCCAGCCCTGCCCAGCGAGCACGACGTGACCGAACTGGGCGCCAGCATCATGGCTTTCCAGGAAAACTGGCTGCGGATGTTCACCGGCGCTGTGAAAGAGGCTGAGGGCCAGCCGGCAGAACCGTTCATGGCCCCGTTCATGGCCGATCCGGCGCAATGGTTGGCGCTGGTCGACGGCCAGTTGCAGCAACTCTATGCCCAGGCCCCGCTGCTCGATCCGCTGCGCCAGCAGGACCTGTGGGAGGAATGGGCCGGGCTGTGGCAGCAGATCGCCGGGCAATTCGCTGCCGCCGACGACAGTGCGCCGGGCGATCTGGCCTTGCCGCGCAAGGACCGCCGCTTTGCCGATCCGGCGTGGCGCCAGCAGCCGGTATTCGCGCTGATCCACCAGACATACCTGTTGCTGGCCGAGCGCGTGGCAGGCGCAGTCGATACCGTGCAGGGCGTGTCCGAGGACGAGCGCGAGCACTTGCGCTTCGCCACCCGCAGCGTGCTCGACGCGCTGAGCCCAGCCAACTTTCCGCTGATGAACCCGGTGGTGTTGGAACGCACCGTGGCCACGCGAGGGCAGAACCTGCTCACCGGCATGGAACGGCTGGCGCACGATCTGGAAGCTGGCCAACTGACCCACAGCGATACCAGCCAATTCGTGGTGGGGCAGAACGTAGCCGCCACGCCCGGTCAGGTGATTCATCGCGATCCGCTGTACGAGGTGATCCAGTATACCCCGACCACCGACAAGGTGCTGGCTGCCCCGCTGGTGGTGTTTCCGCCGTGGATCAACCGGTTCTACATCCTCGATTTGAACCCCGCCAAAAGCTTCGTCCGCTGGGCGGTGGAGCAGGGGCTGACGGTGATCTTGGTCAGCTGGAAATCGGCCGACGAGACGATGGCCGAAGTGACGATGGACGATTACGTGCGCGCCCAGCTGACGGTGATCGACCTGGTGCGCGATCGGCTGCAGGTCGACCGGGTGCACACGCTGGGCTATTGCGTGGCGGGCACCACGCTGGCTGCCACGCTGGCCGTGCTGGCACGGCGCGGCGAGGCGGACAAGGTGGCCAGCGTCACCTTCCTGACAGCGCAGGTGGATTTTGAGCGCGCGGGCGATTTGAAGCTGTTCACCGATGAGGCCGGACTGGATCTGGTGCGCCAGGCGAGCAAGGGCGGGGTGCTTGACGGGCGCTATATGGCAGCCACCTTCAACCTGCTGCGCGGTACGGACCTGATCTGGAACACCATGGTCAACTACTACCTGCTGGGGCAGGATTATCCGGCCTTCGACCTGCTGTTCTGGAACAGCGATGTCACCAACCTGCCGGCCAAGTGGCATGCGCAGTACTTGCGCGATTGCTACCGCGACAACCTGCTGGTGGTGCCCGATGCGCTCACCGCCGATGGCACGCCGGTGGACCTGCGGCGGATCGCCACGCCGGCTTATGTCCAGGCCGGGCGCGAGGACCATATTGCGCCGCCCGACAGCGTGCTGCGCTTGCCCGCGCTGCTGGCCGGTCCGGTGCGCTTTGTGCTGGCGGGCAGCGGACATATCGCCGGGGTGGTCAACCCGCCATCGGCCAACAAGTACCAGTTCTGGACCGGACCGGATCGCGCCGCTTCAGTCGAGGAATTCCTCGCGGCGGCTGCCGAGCATCCCGGCAGCTGGTGGGGTGACTGGCTCGGCTGGCTGAGCGCGCTGGCTCCTGAAACCGTGCCTGCCACTGGCCGCCGCAAGCCCGGCGGCAAGGGCCATCCGGCCATCGAACCGGCTCCCGGCAAGTACGTTCGCGAGCGCTGATCGCGCAAATGGTGCGCTGCAACATTTTTCCTTGACTCGTGCGGCGGGCAGACTATTTTGTGCATTGCAGCATCAAGCTGCGGGTCCACAGAACGAGTGAGTTTCATGCCCGACAAGGTCGACAGCGAAGCAACCGTCCCAGACGCCACGATCGCACCAGCGGTCGCAGCGACTCCGGTTGTAACCGAAGCAGTTGCTGCTCCGGTGACGGCTGCCCCCACCGAGCCGGTTGCGGCCAAGCCCGCCCCGGCCAAGCCCGCCCCGGCCACTCCGGCCGCGGCCAAGCCTAAGCCGGTCAAGCTCGCCACCCCTGTCGTTCCCGCCGCCACCGTGCCCGCACCTAAAACAAAACAACCAGTGCAACCCAGGAAACCCAAGGTTTCTGCCCGGCGCAAGATTGTCGCGCCCCGCAAGCCTGCCGCCAGACCCGCTGCCATCAGCAATCTGAGCGTTACCGAATTAAAGGAAAAAATCATGGCTACCAAGACTTCCAGCTTCACCAGCCCTCTCTCGGGCGATTTCACCCAGCTGATGGGCAAGTCGATGTCCGACGCCGTTGCCGAAATGCAGGCCAAGGCACAGACTGCGTACGACAAGGGCACCACGATGGTTGCCGAGATGACTGACCTGGCCAAGGGCAATGCCGAGGCGCTGGTCGAAAGCGGCAAGATCCTGGCCGCTGGCCTGCAGGACCTGGGTAAGTCCTACGCCGAGGACGCCAAGTCCTCGTACGAGACCATCACCGCCGACTTCAAGGAAATGGCCGCGATCAAGAGCCCGACCGAGCTGTTCCAGCTGCAGGGCAAGATCATGCGCCGCAACTTCGATGCCATGGTCGCTGCCACCTCCAAGGGCACCGAACACGGCATGAAGCTGGCCAACGAGGCTTTCGCGCCGTTGACCGCGCGCGTGAACCTAGCCGTAGAGAAGCTTTCCAAGGCCGCGTAAACCACGCAGCCAACGATCTCTCCCTCGCCGGGTACTCCTCTCCCGCCTGGCGACACGAGCGGGCCGGACAGTCACCTGTCCGGTCCGTTTGCGTTTGGGGGGTGTTGTTTGCGAGCGCCCATCCGGGCGCTCGATCCTCCGGTGCCATTCCCTCCGCTCCGCTGCGGGGCACCTGCGGGCGGGCATTTGCCCTTGCGGGCCTGCGGCCCGGTGGCGTTTGGGTGGTTCAGCCTTTTTCGCCGGTGCATCTTGCACGTGGCGCCCCCGATACGATATTTAGCACTTCGATGATCGACCCCGCCACCCTTCAGCCCCTCGCCCCGGCGCACATTCGCGCGGCCGGTGACGATGATGACCGCGATA
>JAZKFK010000407.1:0-2862 GCA_040386475.1 Pseudomonadota bacterium
ATCGGGCAATTGGCCTTGGCGTCGGCAGCGATTGCCTGGAAGTCGTCTTCCTCGATCCCCGGAACTCGCGCCGACGTTACCAGATCGGACCGGGTGACGGTAAACCCATCGCCTTCCTTCTCCAGCGTGATCGTGGCGGTCGTCTCGATCTTCCCGTCAACATGGCCCGCGCGGGCCAGGGCAAAGCTCAGCGCCATGGTGAAGCAGCTGGCGTGCGCAGCGCCGATCAGTTCTTCCGGGTTGGTGCCCTTGGCGCCTTCGAACCGGGTGTTGAAGCCATAAGGCTGGTCAGCCAGCGCGCCCGAGCCAGTGGATACGTGGCCCTTGCCGTCCTTGCCGAGGCCTTCGTAACGGGCGGATCCGGTATTGGTGGTCATGGCAAATCTCCTTTGCTCAAGAGACGAACGGTTCCACCTCCGGTTCCGGCTCAGATAATCCCGACCGCCTTGCCGGCGCGTTGGAACATGCCGATGATCGTCTGCACCTGTTCGGCCGTATGTTCGGCACACAGGGAGCAGCGCAGCAGGGTCATGCCCGCAGGCGTGGCCGGCGGGCGGGCCAGGTTGACGTAGAGTCCCTCGTGCAGCAGCGCTTCCCACATGGCGGCGCCGCGCTCCAGATCGGGCATGATCACCGCGATGATGGCGCTCTGCGGTTCTTCGGTGCCCAGCTTGAAGCCCAGCCCGCGCAGGGCAGCGTGGAGGGTCTTGGAATTCTCCCACAAGTGCGCGCGCTTGTTACCCGAATGCATCAGCTTGCGGATCGATGTGGCGGCAGTGTGCACCACGGATGGCGGCAAGCTGGCGGTGAACACGTAAGGCCGGCACACCAGCCGCATGATCTCGAACTTGGGGTGGTTGGAAACGCAGAAGCCGCCCACAGTGCCGACCGACTTGGAGAAGGTGCCGATCACGAAGTCGACGTCATCCAGCACACCTTGTGCTTCGGCCACGCCGCGCCCGTGCTCGCCGATGAAGCCCATCGAATGCGCCTCGTCCACCAGCACCATGGCGCCGTTTTCCTTGGCGATGCGCACCATCTCCTTCAGCGGAGCGACGTCGCCCATCATCGAGTAGACGCCTTCCAGGATAACCAGCTTGCCCGCGCCTTCGGGGATACGCTTCAGGCGCTTCTCCATCGCCTCGATATCGTTGTGCTTGAACGGCACCACCTGGGCATCGCCCAGCTTGCAGCCATCCCAGATGCTGGCGTGGCTGTCGATATCGAGGACGATGTAGTCATCCTTGCCGGCAATGGTGGAGATGATGCCCAGGTTGGCCTGGTAGCCGGTGGAGAAAACCATGGCATGATTCATGCCGTAGAATTCCTTCAGCGCATCTTCCACCTCGCGATGGCCGCGATAAGTGCCGTTGAGCACGCGGCTGCCGGTGGTGCCCGCGCCGAATTTGTCGAGCGCTTCCTTGCCCGCCGCGATCACGTCGGGATCGAAGGTCATGCCCATGTAATTGTAAGTGCCCAGCAGGATCGTATCCCGCCCGTTGCAGATCGCGCGGGTGGGCGAGAGGACTTTCTCCATCACCAGGCTGAATGGATCTTCCACCCCGCTGGAAAGCAGGTTTTCGCGCACGGCGATGATCTCGTCGAACTTTGAGAACAGGTCCTTTTGCTGGCCCTTGGCCACGATATCGGCTTCGCTCATGGTGCTCACTTGCCCCGCATGGTCATCACGGCATCCACCAGCTGGCCGTAATTCTCGATCTCGGCCTGCTGGTTCATGCTGATGATGATGTCGAATTCATCCTCGATCGCGGCGACGAAATCCATCACCGTCAGGCTGTCGAATTCCAGGTCACCCGCGAAGGTGGTGGCGTCGGCCACGGCCACGCCCTTGCGGTTGAACGGTTCGATCAAAGTGCGGATGGTGGCGTCGACTTGAGCGCGGTCCATGAGGGCGTTTCCTGGTTATGCTGTGGGCACACGGGTTGCCCGCTTGGTTGGCATTCGAAAAGCGGCTCTTTCGCCCGCTTGTCAAGCGCGCCCGCAGGTGTATCCCGCGTGCAGGGGAGAATTGCCGCAAGGCAGGAGGGGCAAATCGTGGCAGAAACCGGAACCCAGCCTGAACAAGCACCGGAGCGGCCTCCGGAGCGGCCCCTTGAGCCGCCGCTTGCGGCCCCGTCGCTGCCATCCCCCTCGGGCTATTCCAACCACGCGATTCACCTGGTGCGCACCACGCAGCAGATCAACCTGGCGCTGAGCCAGATGGCCGACGCCAAGGCCTCGATCCTGATGGGGGCGACTTTCGTGGTGTTTACCATCGCCGTGGGGCAGGCGCGCAATGGTGTCATGCCGTGGTCCTTGGGCGTACTGGCGCTGTTCGCGTTTCTGTCTGCCGGTTGCGCGGTCTATGCCGTGCTGCCATCGGTCAGCAGCCCCACGTCCGCCCGGTTTACCGACAACAAGCCCAACAAGCTGTTCTTCGGCTACTTCGTCCACGTGCCGGAGGAGGAGTGGGTCAGTTCGATCCTGGGCGAACTGCACGCCGATGAGACGGTGTTTCGCACCATGCTGCACGACATTTACCAGAACGGGCAGGTGCTGCAGCGCAAGAAGTACCGTTACCTGTCCTACGCCTACCGCACCTTCATGCTCGGCCTGTGCCTGACGCTGGTGACCTTTGTGGCAGAAATGGCGTTTTCGGCCTGAGGCCTAGTTTGCCTTGTCGATCAGCCCGCGCACTGCAGCCATGAACGGGCCGATGGACACGGGTTTGGACAGGTAACCTTCCGCCCCCGTCAACCGGATGCGTTCCTCGTCACCCTTGCCGGCATAGGCGGTGACGGCCAGCACCGGCACATCGCCCAGCAAGGCATCGGCCTTCATGCTGGAAATCAGATCGAGGCC
>JAZKFK010000408.1:0-3401 GCA_040386475.1 Pseudomonadota bacterium
TGCAGGATACCTTCCTGACCTTTGCCAAGATGCGCACCTTCGGCTCGGACAGCTTTGGCTGGTCGGGCTATGGCGCCCCGCGCATCGGGCCGGAATCGATCCGCCGGTTCCTGCGGCGCAAAAGCCTGCTGACCCAGACCGGCCCGGTGGCAGATATCCGCAACGATCACCATCTCGGAGCTGCCAAGTGAAGATCATCGCCGCCCTGTCGGGTCGTGGCGGTCCGGCGCCGGAACTGGTGGAGATGGAGCAGGAAGAGCCCCGCGCGCATGAAATGCGCATTCGCCTGGTCGCCACCGGCATCTGCCATACCGACCTGCACGAGCACCCCGGCCGCCATTCGCCGCAACCGATCGTGCTGGGCCACGAAGGCGCAGGCGTGGTCGAGGCACTGGGAGAGGGAGTAAGCGGGTTCGCGCTGGGCGATCACGTGATACTCAGCGGCAATTCGTGCGGGCGCTGCCCGTCATGCCTTGCGGGCCGGCCAACCTATTGCGACCTCGCCATGCCGCTGTGCTTTGGCGGCCAGCGGCTGGACAAGTCCACCGCGCTGACGTGCGACGGCAACCGCATTCATTCGCACTTTTTCGGCCAGTCCAGCTTCGCCAGTCACGCCGTCGTGCCGGTGCGCACCGCCGTGAAGATGGACAAGAGCCTGCCGCTGGAAATGCTCGGGCCGCTTGGTTGCGGCGTCGTCACCGGAGCTGGCGGAGTGATCGAGGCGCTGAAGGTGGGCTTTGGCGATACCATCGCGGTGTTCGGCACGGGCGGCGTGGGCCTGTCCGCTGTGATGGCCGCCAGGCTGGTGGGCGCAAAACGGATCGTGGCAGTGGACCTGTCGCGCGAACGGCTGGAACTGGCGCGTGAGTTCGGTGCCACTGATTGCCTGTTGGGCGATGAGGACAACCTTGCCGCCAAGCTGCGCGGCATCACCGGGCGCGGGCTGGATTTTACCTTCAACACCACCAATGCCCCGTCCGTCCACGCGCTGGCGCTGGAAGTGCTGTCCATGAACGGCACGGCCGGCTTCGTGGCTGCGCCGCTGCCCGGAAAGGATGGCGCGCCGTTCAGTCCGCCGATGTTCCCCATGCTGGCGGGCGGCAAGCAATTGCGCGGGATCCTGGGCGGTGACGCCAACCCGCAGACCTTCCTGCCGCTGCTGGCAGAATACTGGCGGCAGGGCCGTTTCCCGTTCGACAAGATGCTGACTTTCTACCCCTTTGCCGAAATTGAGCGCGCATTTGCCGATGCCCATGCGGGCCGCGCGATCAAGCCCGTGCTGCTGATGGAGACACCGCAATGACCCCCGAAATCCGCCAGACCCTGAAGGCGCTCGGCAATGACCTGACCCCCGAAATGCTCGGCGGCACGCAAGCCTTGATGGCCAGCATGAGCCGGGGCATGGCCGCTGCCACTCGGGTGACGCGCGACATCAGCTATGGCCCGGACCCGCGCAACCGGCTGGACCTGTTCACCCGCGATGGCCTCAGCAATGCGCCGGTGTTCGTGTTCGTCCACGGTGGCGGCTTCGTGATGGGCGACAAGCATACCGAAGGCAGCCCGTTCTATTCCAACATGGGCGATTTTGCCGCGCGCCACGGCTTCGTGGGTGTGACGATCACTTATCGCCTGGCCCCGGCGCACAAGTTTCCCTCCGGTCCAGACGACCTGGCGCTGGCGATTGACTGGCTGCGCGCCAACGTGGCCGCGCACGGCGGCGATCCCGCACGGATTGTGCTGTCCGGCCAGTCAGCCGGGGCGACGCATGTGGCGGGCTACCTCGCCCATCGGCGGGATCATGCAGCTGGCATCGCCGGCGCCAGCCTGATGAGCGGGATCTTCGATACGATGACCGCCGCGGCCAACCCGATGGCCGAGGCCTATTATGGTGAAGACCGGCGCGGTTGGGGGCCGGCCAGCTGCATGGCGGGCCTGCTGGCCAGCGCTGTGCCGATGCAGTTCTCGGTGGCCGAATTCGATCCGGACGATTTCCACAATCAGGCGGCGCAAGTCGTTACCCAGTGGCACCAGACCAAGGGCCGCCTGCCCGAGATGCATTTCCTGACTGGGCACAATCACCTCAGCCCCGCGCTGTCGATTGGCAGCGACAGCCGCGAGGTGGAGCGCATGGTGGCGGGCTTCGTGCGGCGCGTTACCGGGTAAGTCGGGGGGCGAGCATCCTGGTCAGCAAGCGCCGCACCGGCCGGTCATGGATCCGGTCGAGCAGCAAGGCGGCGGGGATCAGCGCCAGGGCCACCAGCACTGCGGGCCCTTCGGCTCTCTTGGTCACGAACAGTATCGGGACGTGGATGCAGTAGAGCGGGTACGACAAGTCACCCAGCGCGCGGCTGGTGCGGTACAGCGGCACCTCCCAGCCGATCGCCGCCCAGCTGAGCGCGGGCAGCAGTACGAGCACTGCGGCCAGGTCCCACCAGCGCCGTTCTGCGGGATCGACCAGCAGCAGCCCGGCCAGTGCCAGCGGGATCAGCAGCGCCGCCCAGTGGACATGGCGGGGTGACTTGCGGCGTTGCCACAGCGCGAACAGCAGCAACCCGGCGGTGAAGCCGAACAGCGCGCGGAAAGCGCCGCCGGGCAATTGCGGCCAGAACGCGCCCAGCCGACCCACACCGCTCACCAGCGTCCTAGGATCGGCCACCACGGCCCAGACCAGCGCGACCGCAGCGATCAGGCACAGGCCCGCGCTCCACCGCCAGCGCAAGTGCACCAGCACGGCGGCAAACAGCAGGTTGACCAGCAGTTCCGCCAGCAGCGACCAGAACGGCGGATTGCCGGGGAACAGTGCCGGATTCCACGTCTCCGGCACCAACAGCAGGATGCGTGGCCCGGCATTCAGCAGCCACATGGCCAACAGGCCGCCGACGATCAGCATGGGATAGAGCCGCGCCAGCCGCAGTGCGGTGAAGCGAAAGAACCCCAGTTCGCCGCTGGCCAGTCGCGCGTGATAATTCAGGCCGATCACGAAGCCGGAAAGGATGAGGAAGAAGTCCACCGCCAGGTGTCCGCCTGGTACGTAATCATGATCGGTGTGGTAAAACACCACGGCAATCGCGGCCAGACCACGCAGGCCGTCCAGCAGGGCAAAGCGGTTGACGGCGGCGTGCATGGTGAACCGCCGCTAGCAGGGAGCGGGGGAGTTGCTCAAGCGCGCATAGCTTAAGAATTGATGGGCATCAGGCGCCACCCGCACAATCGATGCAAAGTGCGGCTTCAGGCCGCGCGGCAAGGCGTCCGGCGGCAATTTCGGCCCCGCAAGAGATGCATTCGCCATAAGTGCCCGCCGCAATCCGCTCCAGTGCGTGGGTGACGCTGGCGATTTCCTGGCTGACCAGTGCGGCTTGCGCTTCCAGTGAGGCATCGTCCTCCTGCTGCACCGCGCGTTC
>JAZKFK010000409.1:0-2360 GCA_040386475.1 Pseudomonadota bacterium
GCGATCCTGCCGCTGGAGCGCCTGCTGGCGGGCGATGTGGAACGCGGCCTGTTCGACCAGTGGGCCTTGCGCGGGCTGGCGGAGGAACTGGTGGTGGCCGTGCGCCTGCTGGCTCACTGGCTCAGCTTCGGCCCGTTCATCATGCTGGCCGCCGTGCCCGCCAGCGCCTTGGTGGGGATCGACGGAGAGACGCTACGCATCGTGGAGCTGGGCCTGCTGGCGGGCACGCCCGGCCTCGCAGCAATCGGCGTCATTATCGCCAGCGTCACCGTAGGACTGAAAAGCGGCGGCGCTGCGCTGAGCGGCCTGCTGATGGTGCCACTGGCCGTGCCATTGCTGATCTTCGGCGCGGGCAGCCTCTCGACCGGCGGCGAAGGCGGCCTGGCGCTGACCGCCGCGATCAGCCTGGCGCTGGTAGCATTAGCTCCTTTCGCCGGTGGCGCGGCAATCAGGGCAGCGCGTGAGGGTTAGGTGTAAGGCGGCTTGTGCAGCCCCTTGGCGCTCTCCGTAAATATCTCCCGACCCGTTTCGGTAATCCCGATCGAATGCTCGAACTGCGCCGACAGGCTCTTGTCGCGCGTCACGGCCGTCCACCCGTCGCTGAGCATCTTTGCCGGCGGTTTGCCCAGGTTGATCATGGGTTCGATGGTCAGGAACATGCCGGCCTTCAGCTCCGGCCCGGTGCCCGCGCGGCCAGCGTGGACCACTTCGGGCGCATCGTGAAACAGGCGCCCCAGACCGTGCCCGCAAAACTCGCGCACCACGCCGTAACGGTTGCTTTCGGCATGGTGCTGGATGGCGGCGGCAATGTCGCCAATGCGCACGCCGGGGCGCGCCATGTCCACGCCGATCATCAGGCACTCGTACGTCACTTCCACCAGCCGCCGGGCCTTCAAGGGCACATCGCCTACCAGGTACATGCGGCTGGTATCGCCGTGCCAGCCATCGACCAGCGGGGTGACATCGACATTCACGATATCGCCGGACTTCAGCACCTTGTCGCCCGGAATGCCGTGGCAAATCACGTGGTTGATGCTGGTGCAGCAGCTATGGGTGAAACCGCGATAGCCCAGCGTGGCGGGTACCGCGCCCGCATCCAGCATCATCCCGCGCACGAAATCGTCGATCTCGCCGGTAGTGACGCCGGGCACGACCTTTTCGGCCAGCGCATCGAGAATCTCGGCGGCCAGCCGCCCAGCCTTGCGCATGCCCTCGAAGCCTTCCGGCCCGTGCAGTTTGATGGTGCCGTCGCGATAGACGGACATGTCGGCGGTGACGTGCTGATATTCGACCATGAGGATTATCTAGCGATTGCTGCGCTCAATTGCGAGCGGTGAAGGCATCGCGGAATTCCGGAACCACCACGCCAAGGATCGCCGCATCCACCGGCAGGGTGAATTCCCAGCTTCCTTCCGCATAGGGTCCGGCCACATAGGGCCCGATCTGCACACCAACACGATTGAACGTGCGGCCATTGCTGGAGCCGAGCAGTAGCGTGGTGTCACTCAGCGGTACGCACGAATTGAACGGATCATCGGGCGCGGCGGCCGTGGCGGCCAGTTCATCCGCCGCATCTTCGCCCCGGCGCTTGGCGCGCTCGGCATCGAGCAGTTCGCACAACCGTGTCCCCACCACGTCTTCCAGCGCAGCGATGGAGGTGAAGAACTCGCCCACCTGCAAGGCGCGGCCCTTCGTTTTGTCCCACACCAGCGAATCGAAGCCATAATCGCCGTGCGCGCCGCCGGTATAGCTGGTCAGCTCGGCCGAAAGGCTGAGGAAGGCGGGCGTTTCGGCCACCACTTCCCACTGCACGCTGGAAGAATACTTGTTGAACGGAAAGCCGTTGCCGCGCGCCGCATCGCGCCCTTGCGCGCTTTGTTCCACCAGTTGCACGCGCAGCCGTTCCAGCCGCCCGTCAAGCAGGGCGGCCAGCTTGGGGATATTGCCCGCTTCGGCGGGGTAAGCATAGGAGAAGATGAAATCGTCGGTCTCTTCCTCCACGCTGCGCGCGCCGCTGGCATGGGCCGAGGCGCTGGCGCTGAGTGAAGGTGCGGGGCTGGCGCTGGGGCCGGGAGTCGGCTCCTTGGGGTCACAAGCCGCCAAAGCCATGCTCATCGCCAAGCAAATCGCCATGCCCATCGCTGTTCCCGGGCAAACTTTACGCATGCGGTGTCAGTGCCTTCCCAAAACGCCAGCCAGCGGGCATCAGTGGCGCTTATGAGCGCAAAAAATGATCTGATCCAGCCGGATCGCGGGCAAATTGCCGTGTCGGTCCATCTCGTCAACAAGGAAGGCTACGAAGGTTTCGCCCGCACGCTGAGCGGACCGCAGCGTGCGGCGCTGGCCGGACAGGGCTTTAA
>JAZKFK010000410.1:0-9676 GCA_040386475.1 Pseudomonadota bacterium
TCATCGCCTTCAAGCTGGCGGGCCTGATGGGCATTGCCTATGCCGCAACCTCGATGCTGGCGCTGGCTGGCATGGTCGTGGCGCTCGACGCTTACGGACCGGTCACCGACAATGCCGGCGGCATCGCCGAAATGGCCGGGCTGGATGACAGCGTGCGCGAGAAGACCGATGCGCTGGATGCAGTGGGCAATACCACCAAGGCCGTAACCAAGGGCTATGCCATCGGTTCGGCGGGCCTTGCCGCACTGGTATTGTTCGCCACTTACACCGCTGACTTGCGCGAGTTCTTCAGCGGCGTGACGGTCGATTTCAGCCTTGAGAACCCCTACGTCATCGTCGGGCTTCTGCTCGGCGCCCTGCTCCCGTACCTGTTCGGGGCGATGGGCATGACGGCGGTGGGCCGCGCGGCTGGCGAAGTGGTGAAGGACGTGCGTGACCAGTTCGCCAAGAACCCGGGCATCATGACCTACGAGACCAAGCCCGACTATGCCCGCACGGTGGACCTGGTCACCAAGGCGGCGATCAAGGAAATGATCATCCCGTCGCTGCTGCCGGTGGCAGCTCCGATCGTGGTCTATTTCGTGATCACCGCGGTGGCAGGCCAGGCCAATGGCTTTGCCGCGCTGGGCGCACTGCTGCTGGGCGTGATCGTGGGCGGCCTGTTCGTGGCCATTTCGATGACCTCGGGCGGCGGCGCGTGGGACAACGCCAAGAAGTACATTGAAGACGGCAACCACGGCGGCAAGGGTTCAGATGCCCACAAGGCCGCTGTCACCGGTGACACGGTGGGCGATCCCTACAAGGACACCGCCGGCCCCGCCGTCAACCCGATGATCAAGATCACCAACATCGTGGCCCTGCTGCTGCTCGCGGCGCTTGCATGATCTTCGGGGCATGATCTTGGGGGCCTGATCACGGCTATCCAGAGGGCCGCAAGGCCATCAAGACCCTGCCCGGCAGCACTGCCGGGCAGGGTTTTTGTTTACCCCTTGCGTAAGGTTCCCTTTACCTTTCACGTTAGGCCTTTCTTGGGCCGCACCCCCTAGGCAGGATTACGGAGTTCGTGGGGAATTCCGCCTGAAGGTTAACGCGACTTGTCCCAACTGGCGCCTCAAGTGTTTACCCAATTGCCGAGCGGGGCCACCTCCCCGGCGCGCATGGGCACGGTCGCGTCCACGCCGCGCCCAACGGTACGCCTGTCGCTGCGCCGCTGGGCCGATTGCCAGCAAGCGGGCGATTTGGCCGCTTGGCAGGCGCTGGCCACCAATGCCGCCGAGCCCAATCCCTTCTTCGAAAGTTGGTTCCTGCTGCCCTCGCTGCGCGCGCTGGACCGGCACGGCAAGGTAGAGCTGCTGTGGCTTGAAGTGGACGGCAAGCTGGCCGGGCTGATGCCGCTGCGCCACGAAACCTCGTACTACGGCTATCCCCTCCCCCACCTCCGCAACTGGGTGCACGCCAACGCTTTTTGCGGAGCGCCGTTGGTCACCACCGGAATGGAAGCGCTGTTCTGGCGCGAAGTGCTGGCCTGGTGCGACGGCCACGCCGGGACCGCGCTGTTCCTCCACCTGGTGCAGATGCCCGGACAGGGCGTGCTGTACACCACGCTGAAGGGCCTGCTGGCGGGCGAGCGACGCCCTGCCGCCACGGTCCACGCCGAAGAGCGCGCCATGCTGTCCTCAGCCTTGGCGCCCGAAGCCTATCTGGAGCAGTCGCTGGCCGGCAAGAAGCGCAAGGAACTGCGCCGCCAGCAGCGCCGCCTGGGTGAACTGGGCGTGCTGGCCACCGTGCGGGTCCACGCCGAAGCTGACGTGGCACACTGGACCGAGCAGTTCCTGCAACTGGAGCAGCGCGGCTGGAAAGGCCGCGCAGGATCGGCACTGGCCAGCGAGGATGACAACTCCGCCTGGTTCCGCGAGGCGCTGGTCGGGGCCGCGCGGCTGGGCCGGGTGGAATGCCTGTCGCTGACCCTCGACGGGCAGCCGCTGGCCATGCTCGCCACCTTCCTCACCGCACCCGGTGCCTATTCGTTCAAGACCGCATTTGACGAAGATTACGCCCGCTTCTCTCCCGGCGTGCTGCTGCAAGCCGAAAACCTCGCCCTGCTCGATCACCCCGAGATCGACTGGACCGATAGCTGTGCCACGCCCGACCACTTGATGATCGACCACATCTGGCGCGAACGCCGCCGCATCCTGCGCCACTCGCTGGCCATCGGCGGTGCGGCCCGGCAGAAGCTGTTCGGCCTGCTGGTGCGGCACGAGACTGGTTCTTCCGCAGGAGGCCTAGCATGATCGAGCCTGCCATCCGCCCCGGCGCTGCATCGCTCACCAACCGCGTGGTGTTCGACCAGCTGGCCCGCGCCGATTTCGCCTCGTCCTACCCCGAAGGGCCGCACAAGCTGGCGCACGAACTGCGCGATCACCCGCTGCTGGCGCTTGATGCATTGGCTGCCCTGGGCGAGGCGCTGCCCGACGCCAGCGTGGAATACAACCGGGGTGACCTGCCGGTGGGCGTCACCGGAAAGCCCGGCAGCAACGGCCTGACCATTGGCCAGACGATCCGCGGAATTGCCACGTCCAACAGCTGGGCAGCGCTGAAAAACATCGAGCAATCGCCGACCTATGCCGGGCTGCTGCACGATATCCTGGCCGAGCTGAAACCGATCATCGAACGGCGCACGGGCAAGATGCTGAAGCCGCAGGGCTACATCTTCATTTCCAGCCCCGATGCCGTCACGCCGTATCATTTCGATCCGGAGCACAACATCCTGCTGCAATTGCGCGGCAGCAAGGTGATGACCGTGTTCCCCGCCGGGGCCAACGAATACGCGCCCGACAAGGTGCACGAATCCTACCATCGCGGCGGCGCGCGCGAGCTGACCTGGCACGACTCGTTCCTGCGCGATGGCATGCCGTTCAGCCTTGAGCCGGGCGAAGCCTTGTTCGTACCCGTCATGTCGCCGCATTTCGTCAAAAACGGGCCAGCAGTGTCGATCTCGCTGTCGGTCACCTGGCGCAGCGAATGGAGTTTTGCCGAAGCCGATGCCCGTGCTTTCAACGGCTTGCTGCGAAAATGGGGCATCGATCCCAAGCCGCCCGGGCGCTGGCCGTCACGCAATAGGCTGAAGGCCTGGAGCTGGCGCCTGTTGCGCCGCGTGCCGGGGATTTGATCCGGTTGTGAGCGCCCGAGGCACCTCGTCATGCTGCACGGCATATCGCAATCTGGCATTGGCCGATTGACTGCCACGCCATCACCGCGCATGGGCAAGCCGATGGCCACGCAAGCGCGATCCACCCCCACGCCCGAACAACTGGTCGCAGACCTGATGCTGCTACTGGATCTGGAACCGCGCGGTTCGGACCTGTTCATCGGCCGCAAGCACCCTGAAGGCATGGGCAGGGTTTTCGGCGGGCAGGCGATCGCGCAAGCGCTGGGCGCGGCGCGGCGTACGGTGCCGGCAGAACGGTTCACCCATTCGCTGCACGCCTATTTCCTGCGCCCCGGCAGTGACGAGCATCCCATTGAGTTCCGCGTGAAGCGCGACCTGGATGGGCGCAGCTTTTCCAACCGCCGCGTGGTTGCCAGCCAGCGGGGTGAGCCGATCCTCAACCTTACCGCCAGCTTCCACTTGCCGCAGGAAGGCATGGGCCATCAGGAAGCGCGGATGCCGCAAGTGCCGCCGCCCGAAGAGCTGCGGCCCGATGCCGAAATACGCCGGGAAGTGGCCGAACAGCTGCCCGATGGCCCGCTCAAGCGCCTTATGCTGCGCCCGCGCGCGATCGATTTCCGCTCGGTCGAGACGCGCGACTGGCTCGATCCGCAAAAGCAGGCGCCGATGGCGCATTGCTGGTTTCGCACGGTTTCGCAATTGCCCGATTACCGGCCGATCCACCGTGCGGTGCTAGCCTATGCGTCGGATTTCCAGCTGCTGTCCACGGCAATGAACCCGCATGGCCTGTCGATGCACCTGGGCCAGTTGAAGGCCGCCAGCCTCGATCACGCGATCTGGTTCCACGACAACTTCCGCGCTGACGAATGGCTGCTCTATGTCACCGACAGCCCATGGTCAGGCATGTCGCGCGGCTTTGGCCGCGGGCAGATTTTCACGCAGGATGGCCGCCTGGTGGCCAGCGTGGCGCAGGAAGGTATGTTGCGCGCGGTGACGGGGTCCGTGTCAGCCTGACCAACTCCACACCAGCAACCCAGCCAGCCCGATCCAGATTATCCCTACTGCTACCGCACCTGCCAGCGACACCGGCCATTTGCGCGTCGCCGCCTTGCTCCGCAGTTCGGCCATCAGCGGCGCAGGGATCAGCCGCACAGTCATCCAGATGCCCGCCGGGACCAGCAGCAGATCGTCAAGATAGCCAAGCACCGGGATGAAATCGGGGATCAGGTCGATGGGCGACAAGGCATAGGCCGCCACTGCTGCCGCCAGCAATCGGGCCGCCCACGGGGTACGCCGATCCCGCGCCGCCAACCACAGCGCGATCACATCGCGCATTAGCGCCCGAGCCCACATCTTGAGCCGCGCCAGCACGATCACCCGGCAGCGTGGTAGAAATCGTACACCAGCTGGGCCACGCTCTCGCTGACCCCTGGCACCCGTTTCAGGTCATCCAGCGCGGCCGCGCGCACTTTCCCCGCGGTGCCGAAATGCAGCAGCAGCGCTCGCTTGCGCGCCGGGCCGATGCCGGGAATCTCATCCAGCGGGCTGGCGGTGATGGCCCGGCTGCGTTTGTCGCGATGCGCGCCGATGGCATAGCGGTGAACCTCGTCACGCAAGCGCTGGAGATAAAACAGGACAGGTGAATTGGTTGGCAACATCTTCTCGCGACCATCGGGGAAGTGGAACACTTCTCGGCCCTCGCACCCGTGATGCGGGCCCTTGGCGATGGCGATCAGCGGCACGTCCTCGATCCCCAGCTCCTCCAGCGTATCCCGGACAGAACTCATCTGCCCCTTGCCACCGTCGATCAGCACCAGATCGGGCCACATGCCCCGCTCCCGCTCGGGGTCTTCCTCCAGCGCCCGGGCAAAGCGGCGCTGCATCACTTCGCGCATCATCGCGAAATCATCGTCAGTCTGCGCGGACTTGATATTGAACTTGCGGTACTGGTTCTTGATCATCCCCTCCGGCCCCGCCACGATCATCGCGCCCAGTGCCTTGGTGCCCGAGATGTGGCTGTTGTCGTACACCTCAATCCGCTGCGGCACGTCGGCCAGTTCGAGGAATTCGGACATCTCGCGCATTGTTCGCGCCTGTGTGCCGGATTCCGCCAGCCGCCGATCCAGCGCCTCCACGGCATTGCGGCTGGCCTGTTCCATCAGCCGCCGCCGGTCACCGCGCTGGGGCACGGAAATCTCCACCTTGCGGCCGGCTAGCTCCCCGAAAGCCTCTTGCAGCAGCTCCAGTTCAGGCAGCACGCGATCGACCAGAATAGTGCGCGGCGGCGGCACTTCCTCGTAGAACTGGGCCAGCACGCGGGCCAGCACCTCGTCCTCGCTCACGTCCTGGATATGGCTGGGGAAGAAGGCGCGGTGGCCCCAGTTCTGCCCGCCACGGATGAAGAAGCCCTGCACGGCGATCTGTCCGCCCTTGGCCGCCAGCGCGAACACGTCGGCATCGCCCACCCCTTCGGCATTGATCGCCTGGGTGCCCTGGATAAACGTGGCGGCCCGCAGCCGGTCACGCAGGAAAGCGGCGGTCTCGAAATCGAGGTTCTCCGCCGCCGCCTGCATCTGTTGCTCGATCTTGCGCTGCACCGCATCGCTCTTGCCGGTTAGGAAATCCTTCGCCTCGGCCACCAGCTCACCATACCCGGCAGTGTCGATCCGGCCCACACACGGCGCGCTGCAGCGCTTGATCTGGTACAGCAGGCACGGGCGATCCCGACGGCTGAAGAAGCTGTCGGTGCAGCTCCGCAGCAGGAACAGCTTTTGCAGCGCGTTGATTGTGGTGTTGACCGATCCGGCGCTGGCGAAGGGCCCGTAATAACTGCCCTGCGCCCGCCGCGCGCCGCGATGCTTCATGATGCGCGGAAACGTGTGCCCGTCACGCAGCAGGATGAAAGGGAAGCTTTTGTCATCGCGCAGCAACACGTTGTACGGTGGGCGGAAGCGCTTGATGAACTGCGCTTCCAGCAGCAGCGCCTCGGCCTCGGAGTTGGTGGTGACGATCTCCATCGCGCGGGTCTGGCTGACCATGCGCTGCAGGCGGTTGGTGAGGTTGGCGACCTGCGTGTAATTGGCCACGCGGTTCTTCAGCGCCCGCGCCTTGCCCACATACAGCACATCGCCGCGCGCATCGAGCATACGGTATACGCCAGGCTTGGGCTTGAGGGTGCGGACCACCTCGCGGATCACCTCAACCCCCGCCGCCAGGTCGGGCTGGCTGCTGCTGCTGCCCTTTACGGTATAGGTCGCCCGCTCCTCGTTGAAGCGTTCCAGTCCGCGCGGATCGGGCGGCGTTCCTGCGGGGGTACGGCTCATGCCACGCCAGATAGTCCGGCTGCCCATCTTTCTCAATGACTGGGCTTACCCAATGGCGGCCAATGTCCGAAAGTCTCTAGGGAAACGTCCCTAAGGCCGTCTTTCCGAATGACCGACCTTGCAAGTCTATGACGCTGGCAGGCTACATTCGGATCGAAACGTATGAGTGACTCTCTCCTGAGCTGGCTGGGCTTTCGCCGCCAATACGCTTCGTCCGACGACATCGACGAGGCGGCCGATGGCACTGCGGTGGCGCTGACCCCGCAGGAACGCGGGCGCAACCTGCGCCGCCGCCTGATCGCGGCGATCGGCGAGTTCCTGGTCGATCATGACCTGGAGATCACGCCGCACAACCTGGCCATCGCGCACAGTGCCGTGTCCGGCCTCAATCCGCGCCTGAAGCGCAGGATCGCCTCGCAACGCGCGGCGGGCGCGACGATCACGCAAGACTGGCTGGACCGCGCCACCGCCAGCGAGGGAGTGGAGGAAGACAAGGCGGTTGAAAACCTCATCAAGCAGCTTGAGGACACCATCTCGCAGTTCAAGCGCACCACGCAGACCGCACAAACCACCACGCGCGAATACGGCGATGCGCTGGCCGACCATGTCGACAAGCTGGGTGCCGTTCCCGAAACCGGACCCGACACGGGTGACATGATCAGCGAACTGGCCGAATATGCCCGCGCCATGCTCAAGCGATCGCGCCGTGTGGAAGCTGAACTGCGCCAGAGCGAAGAGGAAGCCGCCAGCTTGCGCAACACGCTGGACCGCGCGCGCCGCGATGCCGAGATTGATTTCCTGACCGGCCTGCCCAACCGCCGCGCCTTCGAGGCCGAACTGGAGCGCAATTTTTCCGAAGCCAGTAAAGCGGGCGAGCCGTTGTGCATCGCCTTTTGCGACATCGACCACTTCAAGGCGGTCAACGATACCCATGGCCATGATGCAGGTGACCGGGTGATCTGCGTGGTGGCCAAGACGCTGTCCGAAATCTCCGGCGACAAGTGCCACATCGCCCGCCACGGCGGCGAGGAATTCGTGCTGCTATTCCGCGGCAGCCACCAGCAGGTGGCGCTGGAAACACTCGACGGCGCCCGCACCGCGCTGGCAGCGCGCCGGCTGGTCAACCGCCGTACCAAGCTGCCGTTTGGGCAGATCACCTTCTCCGGCGGGGTGGCAGACGTGTTTGCCTATGACTCGCCCAGCGAGGCGCTGGCCGCTGCCGACGAGGCGCTGTACCGCGCCAAGGAAGGTGGCCGCAACCGCATCG
The DNA here is from genome assembly GCA_040386475.1 of Pseudomonadota bacterium. GTDB lineage: Bacteria > Pseudomonadota > Alphaproteobacteria > Sphingomonadales > Sphingomonadaceae > Alteraurantiacibacter. The sequence continues at coordinate 7,760 of JAZKFK010000410.1, forward strand.
AAATTGCCGTGCCACAGCTGCGCGCCGCCGCCGCCTGAGCTGGCATCAGAAGATCTTGCGGAACTCGATCTCGAACTGGCGGCCCACCGGATCGATCAGGAACGGCTGGTAACGCAGCGGCACCACACCCGCGCTGTCGGTCACCGTCTGGCGCGTGTCGAACAGGTTCTCGATGTCGAAGCCGATGCGCGATCCGGCCAGGAACGGCACCGCCTCCACCAGCGAAGCCTGCTGCCCCAGATCCACGAAAGCGCGCACATTCAGCGTGGCATAGTCGCCGAACCGCAGATCGGTGCTCCCCGGCAGGCCAGTGCCGCCCAGAATTGACGAGCCGGTGTAGCGGCCATCCCAGATAAGCCCGAAGCCCTTGTAGAACGTGCCAAGGCGCAAGTTGGCACTGTGCCGCGCCTGGTTGCCGTCACGGTCGAGCAGGTCGAGCACTGGAATACCCGGCGCGATCAGCACTTCGCTCTTCAATTCATAGGCATATTGCAGGTTGACGAACCAGCGCCCGGCGCCATTGCCGCCGCCCGGTCCTCCCGGACCGCCCATCCCCATGCGGAAGCCACCGCCGCCGGGTCCGCCACCGGGACGGCCACCGCCGCCGGCGAAAGCACCCGCGGGCGGTCCTCCGGCAGGCGCGGCACCCTGGCCCTGTGGAGCCTGGGCAGGATTGTCCGAACAAATCCGCGTGCGCATGGCGGCAAATTCGGCCTCGTCAATCACGCCGTCATCCCCCGCCAACCGCTGCAGCATCTGTGGCGGTACGGCCAGCAGCTGGCCATCGGCGCCCACCGGGGGTGGTTCACCTGCCGCCGCTGCACGCACGGCGGCGTTCAGCTGGGCGCGCAGCACTTCGGGATCGGCGCCGCAGAACGTGGCACGGATGGCCGCAAAGCGTTCGGGATCTGCAGCAAATCCGCCCGGAGCGCCGCCGGCGACGCCATCAGTGGAGCACAGCCGTGTGCGCGTGGCAGCAAATTCCGCCTCGTCAATCACGCCGTCCTCGCCCGCCAGCCGCTCGAGCATCTGTTGCGGCACGGCCAGCAATTGGCCGTCGGGACCCATCGGCGGGGCCTCGCCCGCCGCAGCGGCGCGCAGCGCAGCGTTGAGCTGGGCCCGCAAGGTTTCCGGATCAGCGTTGCAGAACGTCGCGCGGATCTGCGTGAAGCGCTGCGGATCACCCGCAAAGCCGCCTCCGCCGCCGCCGCCGGCACCCGCAGGCGCGGCTGCCGGAGCACCGCCAAGCGGTCCGCCCGCGCCGACCAGACCGGTCGCCGGGCCGCCGTTGGCAGGGCCGCTTTGCCCGCCACGTCCGGCGCTGGCACGAGCCGCACCGATCTGCCCGGACAAGTTGAGCCCCACTTGTATCCGGTCCTGGTCCTGCCGCGCATAGTTTACCGGTCGCTGGTCAATCTGCACCAGTTGCCCGGCTCCATCGCGCAATATGCGATCCGGGAATGCCGCCTCGATGGCAGGCGTCAGCGCCGGGAACGCAGAGGCCACGTTGGTGGAGCTGTTGTTGATGTAATCGAACGAGAAGGTGGCATTATCCAGCACCGGCAGTTCCCACTGCAGGCCCAGCTTCCAGTCGCTCTGGTTCTGCGTCAGCAGCGCCGTATTGCCGCCGGAGATCACCGTCACCAGCGCGGTCTCGTTGTTGGTCAGATCGAACACCGGGACGTTGAGCGTGGCCAGTTCCGGGCTGCCGAGCTGGCTCAGCGTGGGCGCCGTATCGCGGTTGAGATAGGTGGCCGTAAGGGTCAGCTTCTCGGTCAGCCCCCAGGTCACGCCGGCGGTCCAATCATACAATGTGCCGAAGTCCGACAGCTCATCCACGCCCGCGCCAAGGTTGAGCGAAATGTTGCCCACCGCGCCAAGGAAGTCCTCGTCGCGGCTGGTCAGCGGCACGCTGAG
>JAZKFK010000411.1:0-2966 GCA_040386475.1 Pseudomonadota bacterium
CGCGAATGGCGCTTGTCGGCGCTGCTGCCCGATGGGTTTGGGCCGGACTCGCTGGACTAGGCTGCAAAGGCGGACGATCAGAAACCGACCCCGTTGCAGGCGCTCGCAGCGCCTTCGACAATCTATTCGTCAAACCAGTCGGCGGTGATCTCGCCCTCATGCCCCTCGGGCGCCAGCGCGGTGCGCAAGGCTTCCAGCAAAGGCGGTAGTCCTTGCGTGAAGGCATAGGGCGGGTTGACGATAAAAAGACCCGCGCCGTTATAGATGCCGGGCTGGTCCTCATCATACAACCAATGCTCCACACACAGCAATTTCGGGATGCCGAGCTTGCGCAACTGCTCCTTCCATTGCCGATGAGTGGGGCGGTCTTTCAGCGGATACCAGATCACCGTCACGCCATGCGCCCATTTGCGCATGGCGGTGGCGAGGGTGGCAGTGATCCGTGCGCGTTCGTCCGTCTGCTCGTACGGCGGGTCGACCAGGACCACGCCGCGAGGCGTTCGGGGCGGCACCATCGCCAGCCAAAACTCATAGGCGTCGCGTTGATGCACGGCAGCAGGTGTGTCGCGCATAACGTCGCGCAGGGTATGGACGTCCTCGGGATGCTTTTCGTTGAGGATCAGGAAATCCTGCGGGCGCAGGAGCTGTGCGAGAATCTGCGGCGAACCGGGGTAGAGGCGGGGCCCCATCCCAACTTCGGCCCCCACATTGGCCGCCCCATTCACCGCTTGTACGGCAGTCCTGTAATCGTCCAGCAAGGGGTTCGGGTCGGCAAAGGCTCGCAGCACGCCCTGCGCGGCCTCGCCCGTACGTTGCGCCTCACTACCGCCAAGGTCGTACAGCCCACAGCCGGCATGGGTGTCGATCAGGGTCAGCGCGCCTTGTTTGTGCTGCAAGGCCCGCACGAGGGCGATGAGCAGGCTGTGCTTCACGACATCGGCGCTATTGCCGGCATGGAAGGAATGGCGATAATTCATTGTGGTTCAATAATTCTGACGATCTGTCTTTACAGAGGTTGCATGGTAGCGAATGCCGACCGCAGGGCGATTGAACCGGCAAAATTGAAGATGCAAGAGAAGCCCTTGCCTTTGGCGGTTCTCCACCCCTTGTCGGATATGGCTCAACCAACCGCCATTCGTGATCAGCAGTCAGTCCGCAAACTTACCGCCCCAACTCGTCCACCGGCATTACCAGCGTAAATATCACGCCCGCCGGATCGAACGCGGTATGCCCCTGGCTCGCCCCGCCCAGTCCGCGACGGATCAGCCGGGTGCCGAAGCCCGTGCGTTCGGGCTTTTGCACCGGTGGGCCGCCTGTCTCGCGCCACTCGATGGTGAAATCCGTGTCAGTGACAGTCCACGCGATCGCCACTTGGCCGGTGTCGTTGGACAAGGCGCCATACTTCACCGCGTTGGTGGCCAGCTCGTGCAGCATCATCGACAGCGCCATCGAGGTCTTCGAGCCGATCTCAGCATCCTCGCCTGCCAGTGTGATGCGCCCCAGATCGGCATTGGGGACCAGCGAATCGAGCACAGCCTTGCGCAGCGAGCCGGTCGACCAATCCTGTTGCAGCAGCACGGTGTGCGCATGGTCGAGCGCCACGAGGCGGCTTTCGAAAGATTCGAAGGCGCCCGGCTCAGTGGTCTTGCGCAGCGTCTGGCTGGCGATGGCGCGCACGATGGCCAGCGAGTTTTTCAGCCGGTGCGCCAGTTCGTGGTTGGCCAGTTCCAGATCCTGCCGCGCTTCCACGGTGCGGGTGGTCTCCACCACCGTGTCCAGGATCCCGGCCACGCTGCCGTCGGCCAGCCGCAGCGGGGTATAGCACCAGGTAAACCAAGCCTGCTCCGGCCCCCTGCCGCGTTCCACGGTCAGCGGATAATCCTCGACGAAGGTGGACTGGCCCGAAAAGGCGGCATCGACCATCGGCTTGATATCGTCCCAGACCTCGGGCCATACTTCCTTGACCGACTGGCCCAGCGCGTCGGGCTTGTCACCCATGATGACGCGATATGCATCGTTATAGATCATCGACAGATGCTCGCCCCAGAACACCAACTTGGGGAAGTGCGAATCGAGCACCAGCTGGACGGCGGCCTCAAGTGCTGCGGGCCAATCATCGCGAGGCCCCAGCGGAGTTTGCGACCAGTCACAGGCGTCGACCTTGGCGCGCATGCGCAGGTCGCAATCAGTCGCGGGGGTAGTGCTCATCCAAGTCCTTTTGGCCCGCGCGATCCGGGGCCGAGCTTTGCTCTGGCCTTGCGAACTCTGTGGGAACCCTTAGCCGACAACTTGGCCTGCGGGAAGATTGATCGCGTGGCCCCACTTGCGCATGGCCCAAATTGCGTATGGCCTGACTTTTCCAAGTCTAGGATGCTGCCCGGCCGCGGGCTGCTACCAGCGCATTGGCGGCCCGCAGCTGATCAAGGAAGCGCACGTATGGCGCATCGAGGCACCCGGCGTTGTAGCGGAATTCCTTGGTGGTCGCGGGGTAGCTGAGGGTGAGTTCGCCATAGGGCTGGTCGGTTATCCGTTGCTTGCAGTGCTCATCGTTGGGCGCGGCGCCGGGCAGGCGTGCAAGGCTGGCGGCGAGTGCTGCTGCGGCGGCGGGATCGGCGGGCAGCGTGTGCGTGGTGGTCACGCGGTCATTGAACTGGCCATTGCGCGGCACGCTCTCGCTCCAGTTGCCGCTGCCGTCGGCATTGACCGTCCAGGCGGTGAGCGGATGGCCCCAGCTGTTCATGGTGAAGTTGGCGCTGGTCCATGCGGGCGTGGTGGCCTGGCTTATCGGTCCGGGAGTAGCGCAGGCGGAGGCCAAGGCGCACAGGCCCAGGACCAGCAGTCCGCGGGGCATGGTCAAGGCGAAACGCCCCTTGTGCCCAGCCACTCCAGCAGCGCCCCCAGGCAATCGCGGCCCAGCAGCTTGCACCGCTCCGGGCTCCACCCCTGCGCCTCGTCAGGCATCGGCG
>JAZKFK010000412.1:0-4021 GCA_040386475.1 Pseudomonadota bacterium
ATCGCGCTGGCCGTGATGGTCGTTGTCTCGCTGGTGCGCGGCATCGTGGCTTTCCTGCAGACCACCAAGCTGGACCTGGCCAATCAGGAAAACGCCGATTACGTGGCGGCGATGCACGCCAAGCAGAACAAGGCCATGTTCGCCCGCGTGAAGTACCAGGCGCTGGCGATCGTGGTGGTGTTCGTGCTGCTGGCGATCAACCACTAAGGCCGTTCGGGGCCTTTCCATGGTCAGGCTCAACCGCATTTACACCCGCACGGGCGACGATGGCACCACTGGCCTGGTCGATGGCTCACGCCTGCCCAAGCACGCGCCCCGCCTGGAACCGATCGGCGCGGTAGACGAGGCTAACGCCGCGCTGGGCCTCGCCGCCGTTAGCGGTCTGGGCCAGCACCTGCCTGCCATCCTGCGCCTGCAGAACGACATGTTCGATCTGGGCGCAGATCTCGCCACTCCGGGTGACGACTTTGCGCCATCGGCCACGGCGCTGCGCATTGTGCCCGCGCAAGCCACCTGGCTGGAACAGCAGATGGACCTGCTGAACCAAAACCTGCCTCCGCTCACCAGTTTCATCCTGCCCGGTGGCAGCGAGGCGGCGGCCCGGCTGCACCTGGCGCGTACCGCCGTGCGCCGCGCCGAACGGGCAATGACCGCACTGGCGGCGGCCGAACCGGTGAACCCCGCCGCGCTGGCCTTCATCAACCGCTTGTCCGATTACCTGTTCGTGCTGGCGCGCGCCGTCAATGCCGGTGGGGACGGTGACGTGTTGTGGCGCCCGGGGGCCAGTCGCTGACGCTGGAACCGCTTGTCACCATTGCCGTTTCTCCTGTCGAAGAGGAGAACGACAATGATCGACCATTATGGCGAACTGGGCCCCGAAACCGCTGGCAGCGAGCAATTCGACGAAGAAGCGCAAGCGCATTCGGTGGCGGACGAGGTACTCCACGGCAGCCGCAGCAAGTCCAGCCCGACCGAAAGTTCGCGGGTCAAATCGGGTCTCGATGACGATTCGACGCAGGACCTGGTCGATCACATGCGCGACATGGAAAGTTCGGGCCGGATCGACATGGGCGCCTTTGCCGGCGAACCCAATCACGATGACAATGCCGCCAAGTACGGCAAGGGCCATGATGATGACGAGCTGTTCGAGGACGACGACAGCTAAGGCCTGACAGCTAAGGCTAACCTTCCCCCGCCTCGCGCTTCAGCTTGTACAGCAGGTCGAGCGCCTCGCGGGGGGTCAGGGCATCAACGTCGAGCGCCTTCAGTTCATCGCGCAGCGAGTCGCATTCCTCCTCTGCCACCAGTGCGGCAGCCGCGAACAGCGGCAGGTCGCCCAGGCCCGCCGCCAGCCCACCGGTCTGCGCGCGGCCTTTCTCCAGCTTGTCGAGCACCGCCTTGGCGCGCGCCACCACGGGCGGCGGCACGCCTGCAAGGCGCGCCACGGCGAGGCCATAGGACCGGTCTGCCGCGCCCTCGGCCAGTTCGTGCAGCAGCACCAGATCGCCCTTCCATTCCTTGGCGCGCACGTGGTGGAGCGACAGGGCGGGGCAGGTTTCGGCCAGCCGCGCCATCTCGTGGTAGTGCGTCGCGAACAGGCAGCGGCTGCGGTTGGTCTCGTGAATCGCCTCGGCCACGGCCCAGGCCAGGGCCAGGCCATCATAGGTGGAAGTGCCGCGCCCCACTTCGTCCAGGATCACGAAGCTGCGCTCGCCCGCCTGCGCCAGGATCGCGGCGGTTTCGACCATTTCGACCATGAAGGTGGAACGCCCGCGCGCCAGGTTATCGGCTGCGCCCACGCGGCTGAACAAGCGATCGACCAGCCCGATGTTAGCCGCTTCCGCCGGCACAAAACTACCCGCCTGCGCCAGCAGCACGATCAGCGCGTTCTGCCGCAGGAAGGTGCTCTTGCCGCCCATGTTGGGGCCGCCCACCAGCCACAGCCGGTCCGAAGGGGATAGGGTGCAGTCGTTGGCTACAAACCGCTCGCCCGATTTTGCCAGCGCCGCCTCCACCACCGGATGCCGCCCGCCGGTGATGGCCAGCGTCGTGTCATCGGTCATGTCCGGGCGGCACCAGTTGCCTTCGGCGGCACGCTCGGCCTGGCTGGCAGCCACGTCGATCCGGGCGAGCGCGGCAGCGGTGGCGGCAATGGCCTCGCGCCGGGCCACCACTTCGCCGGTCAGCTCCTCGAAATGGGCTTCCTCGGCTGCCAGCGCGTGGCCACCGGCTTCGGCAATGCGGGCGGCTTCCTCGTGCAGGTGCAGCGAGTTGAAGCGCACCGCGCCCGCCATGGTCTGGCGGTGGATGAAGCCGCTTTCGGGCGCCATCAGCGGATCGGCGCGCGCGGCGGGCACTTCGATGAAATAGCCAAGCACGCCGTTGTGGCGGATCTTCAGCGCGGCCACGCCGGTGTCCGCCTTGTAGCGGTTCTCCAGCGCGGCAATGGCGCGCCGGGCATTGCCCGACATCACGCGCAATTCGTCGAGCGCGGCGTCATAGCCTTCGGCGATGTAGCCACCTTGTCCGCGCTCGGTGGGCGGGGTGGGCACCAGCGCGCGGTCAAGCAGGTCAGTCAGGGCGCCGTGGCCAGTCAGGTGCGGCAGCAGGGCTTCGAGCAAGGCGGGCTTGTCGCGCCGCTGGCTGAGCAGTTCGTGCAGGCGGCGCGCCTGGTTCAGGCCATCACGCACCTGGCCCAGGTCACGCGGGGAGCCGCGCCCGGCCACGATCCGGCCCAGCGCGCGCGACAAGTCGGGAATCGCGCGCAGCAGGGTGCGCAAGTCGGCGCGGAGCAGCGGGTCGCGGTAGAACTCGGCCACCAGGTCCAGCCGCTGGCTGATGGCGGAAAGATCGGTCAGCGGGGCGGACAAGTCGTCCGCCAGCAGCCGCGCGCCCGCGCCGGTCACGCAGCGGTCCACTTCAGCCAGCAGCGATCCGGCGCGTTGGCCGTTCTGTGCCGTGGTGATCTCCAGGCTGGCGCGGGTTGCCTCGTCCATCGCCAGCGTCGCGCCGGTAGGCCTTGCCACGGGAGGCAGCAGCAGGGGCAGCTTACCGCGCCCGGCGTGGTCGAGATAGGCGATCAGGCCACCCGCCGCCGCCAGCATCGCGCGGCTGAACTGGCCGAACCCGTCCAGCGTGGCGACATGGTGGAGCGCCTGCAATCGCGCCGTACCGGCATCGCTGCCAAAGTCACCGCGCGGGCGGGGGATGGCATCCAGCGGCGCGTCAGCCCAGTCATCGGGCGCGACCAGTTCGCTGAGGCTAACGCGGGCGAGGGCGGCGCCCAACTGTGCGGCGTTGCATTCCTCCAATTCCATCCGTCCGGTGGAAACGTCGCAAACCGCCAGTCCGCACAGCCCGCGCACCTCCACCACGGCGGCAAGCATGTTGGCGCGGCGCGGCTCCAGCAGCGCTTCCTCGGTCAGCGTGCCGGCGGTGACAAAGCGCACGATGTCGCGCTTCACCAGCGTCTTGGAACTGGGCAGGCCCTCGCGCTTGGCGCGGGCCTTGGCTTCGTCGGGCGTTTCCACCTGTTCGGCAATCGCCACGCGGCATCCGGCGCGGATCAGGCGGGCCAGATAGCCTTCCGCCGAATGCACCGGCACGCCGCACATCGGCACGCCGTCGCCCCGACTGGTCAGGGCAATATCCAGGATCTGCGCTGCCTGCTTCGCATCGTCGAAAAACAGCTCGAAGAAATCGCCCATGCGGTAGAACAGCAGGCAATCCTCCGCTTGCGCCTTCAGCGCGTGATACTGCTGCATCATGGGAGTTTGCGGGCCGGACATGCTGCGCGGGACGTAAGCCGCCCCAAGCCGATTCGGAAAGGGCGCGCGGGCCAGCTTTCCCCTATCGCGCGCGCACCTGACCGATTATGGCGGAGGCGACTGCAGGGAAGGGATCATCCGTGGCCGAAAAGACCAACGAATTCACCGCGCGCGAAGCGCTGTTTTATCACGAGACGATCCGCCCCGGTAAGATCGAGATTGTCGCCAGCAAGCCAATGGCGACGCAGCGCGAC
>JAZKFK010000413.1:0-11543 GCA_040386475.1 Pseudomonadota bacterium
GGACGATCAGGTCCGCCTCGATGGTGCTGGCAATCTCCAGTATTCCGCGAAAGACGCGGCCGGTTGCAACGTGAGTGGAAATCCCTTGCCCCTGACCAACTTCGGTGGCGAGCAACCGCAAGCGAGCATCGGCTGTCTCGATCAAGCGACCCAGGGCCAGGCCCGACCACTCCGCTTCCACCTCAAGTTGAAGGTCCGGCACCACGTAGCCCAGCGCAATGCGGGCGCCGAAGCATTTGCCAAGAGCCAGAGCCACAGGAACGGATTTTTCCCCGGAACTCGGCTCATTGATGTCAACCGCAACAAGAATGCTGGAATACATGACGGCAACCTCCCCAAATCGTGATTGGCGGCTTAACCCCGGTAACCCCGAAAGGGTTGGCCAAGGGTTGGACTTCAGCCATTGTTCTTCTTCGCGCCCGATTGACCGGCAAGTCGATGCTCGAGGTCATCCGCGACTGGATGGGTGCAAGACTGAAGCCAGAGCAAGGCCTCCTGATCTCCGAATCTCTTTGCGACATGGCGGTCTACGGCTTCGTAGGCGATGTTCAGTCCGCCACCGGGCATCCGTCTTGCGGATGATGGGATAGATCGCCGCGACTGACACCGATTAAATGATCCCCCCTTCTTTTCTTATAAAATCTATAGCGCGGTTGCCTGACGGGCGAATTGATCCCGGTCATATTCGCACCTGCCGGGATCGCTAAAAAGTAATCGGCGGAATTGCCGTCAGTGAAGCCTTGCTGTGATCAAGGGGTCGTCTGTTCCGCATCGGGCCTGCTAATTGAATGCGCCCACGGCATTTCCCCTGCGATCCCGCAAACCGGGAAAGGGTGAACAATGGCCGGCATGGATCATGCGTCTGCAGTCATCTGGTTCAATGACATCGGGATTGGCGATGTCCCTTCGGTTGGCGGCAAGAATGCGTCGCTGGGCGAGCTCCTTCGCGCATTGGGGCCGCGTGGCGTGAATGTGCCAGACGGATTTGCGACAACGGCGCAGGCTTATCGGGATTTCGTAGCTGCCAATGACCTCGAGAACCGGATGCGGGACCACATTGCCCGCTACCAGGCTGGCAGCGAGACGCTGCAGGAAACAGGCCACGCGATCCGCAGCCTGATCATGGCGAGCAGCCTGCACGACGGCTTGGCCACACCCGTGAGGCAGGCCTATCGGAAGCTGGCCGAAATCACCGGCACGCGCGACCCGGCAGTGGCCGTGCGCAGCAGCGCCACGGCCGAAGACCTGCCAGACGCAAGTTTCGCCGGGCAGCACGAGACGTTCCTCAATGTTCGCGGCGAACAGGCCCTGCTGGATGCCTGCCTTCGCTGCATTGCCTCGCTGTTCACCGATCGCGCCATCAGTTACCGACAGGCGAAGGGCTTTGATCACTTCGCTGTGGCGCTGTCTGTCGGGGTGCAGCAGATGGTCCGTGCTGACCTTGCGGGGTCCGGCGTGATGTTCACGATCGATACCGAGACGGGTTTTCCCCGGACGGTGACGATCAACGCGACCTGGGGCCTGGGCGAGACCATTGTCCAGGGCGCGGTCAATCCCGATCGCTACGTCGTATTCAAGCCTTTGCTGGACCGGCCCGGCGCTTGCCCCATCATCGAGAAGGCGCTGGGCGAGAAGGCGATCCGCATGGTCTATGTCGAGGAAGGCAGCGCGCGGACCAGCACAGTCGCCACGTCGCAGGCGCAGCGTGCGGCATTCGTCCTGAGCGACGAGGAGATCATCGAGCTCAGCCGTTGGGGCGTCCTGGTGGAAGCGCACTATGGGCGGCCAATGGACCTGGAATGGGCCAAGGACGGCGAGAGCGGGCGGCTTTATCTGGTGCAAGCCCGCCCGGAGACGGTTCACGGTGGCAGGCAGGCCGAGACCCTGTTCCGCCGTTATTCGCTTAAATCCTCCGCTACGCCATTGCTGACCGGCGAATCCATCGGCAGCGCGATTGCCGCCGGCAAGGCCTGTCTCATCGAGCAGGCTTCCGACCTGGCGCACTTCCAGGATGGCGCCATCCTCGTCACCGGCAACACCGATCCGGATTGGGTGCCGATCATGAAGCGAGCTGCCGGCATCGTCACCGATCACGGCGGCAGCACCAGCCACGCGGCGATCGTAAGCCGCGAGCTTGGCGTCCCGGCGGTGGTCGGTACTGGCACTGCCACGTCCCTGATCCGTCATGGTCAGGAGATTACCGTGTCCTGCGCCAGCGGTGACAAAGGACAGGTTTTTGCCGGCCTGCTTGATTTTGATGTCGACGAGATCGACCTGTCCGCCATCCCTGAAACCCGTACCCAGGTGATGGTCAACATCGCGGATCCTTCCGCTGCATTCCAGTGGTGGAAACTGCCCGCCAAGGGGGTGGGGCTGGCGCGCATGGAATTCATCATCAACAACCTGATCAAGGCCCATCCCATGGCCCTGGTTCATCCCGAACGGGTGCTACCGGCAGACCGTGCACTGATCGCAGAGCTGGCCAAGGGTTATCCAAGCCCGATAGAGTACTTCGTCGACAGGCTGGCTCGCGGTATCGGTCGGCTGGCCGCACCCTATTATCCCTACCCTGCCATCGTCCGCCTTAGCGACTTCAAGACCAACGAGTACGCGCACCTGGTGGGTGGCGCGGTGTTTGAGCCCCGGGAAGAGAACCCCATGCTCGGGTTCCGGGGCGCATCGCGTTACTATGACGATCGCTATCGGGAAGGTTTTGCTCTGGAATGCCGGGCCTTGCGCAAGGCGCGGGAGGAGATGGGCTTTGCCAACATCATCGTGATGGTGCCATTTTGCCGGACTCCGGACGAAGCTGATCGCGTGTTGGCCGAGATGGCGAAGAACGGCCTGGTCCGGGGAGAGAACGGGCTGCAAGTCTACATCATGTGCGAGATCCCCGCGAACGTCATCGTTGCGGAACAATTCGCCCAGCGATTTGACGGCTTCTCGATCGGTTCCAATGATCTCACCCAGTTGCTGTTGGGGGTGGACCGGGATTCCGAGCTACTGGCCAGCCTGTTCGACGAGCGGGACCCCGCAGTTATGTTCTCGATCGCGGAAGCGATCCGCAAGACGCATGCGGCCGGAAGCAAGATCGGCATTTGCGGACAGGCGCCCAGCAATTACCCAGACTTTGCGGCGTTCCTGGTGCGGGAGGGGATTGATTCCATTTCGTTGAACCCGGACAGCTTCGTAAAGACCTGTGCCGCGATTGCAGCAGCGGAAAACCCCTAGGCGCTGATGTGGCCTTGGCGGCGCAGGCCACCGGCGCTTGCTTGCTGTCGTCTGTTATTGCTGCAGGCGTCTGGTCCACAACGCCTTAAGCCGCTCGATCACCACCAGCGTGCCGATCCCGGCAAAGGCAATGAAAAGCAGCTGGCCAGGTGAAGCCGGCGCAAAGGCAAACAGGTCCGCCACGGGGGAAACGACTTGGGTCACCAGGATGATGACCGCAACAAGCACCACCACCAGGGCCAGGACCCGGTTGGTCTTCCCTACGGCAGAGGATAGCGAGGTACTGAAGCGCCGATTGGCCAGGATCAGGCTGAGAACGCCCGCGACCAGGGTGAGGAACGCCACTGACCGCAATTGTCCGGCTGGCGAACCCTCCATCCAGAGAAACAGCGTGGTCCCGCCAACGACAAGCAGGATGATGCTGCCCTGGATCACTGACCATCCCAGCAACCAGCGCGAGAACAAGGGACTTTCCGGCGGGCGGGGTGGGCGCTGCATGATATCATGCTCTTCCGTTTCAGCTTCGAAGGCCAGCGAGCAGACCGGATCGATGATCATTTCCAGCATGGCGATGTGCACTGGCCCGATCAGCAAAGGCATGCCCGTCAGCAGCGGCAGCAGCGCCAGGCCGGCAATCGGAATGTGCACCGCCACGATGAAGCCCATCGCCTTGCGCAGGTTGTCGTAAATGCGGCGTCCCATGCGGATTGAATTGACGATTGATCCGAAATCATCGTCGAGCAGTACAATCGAGGCCGCCTCGCGGGCCACGTCCGTGCCGCGCCCGCCCATTGCGATACCGATGTCGGCCACTTTCAACGATGGTGCATCGTTCACCCCGTCGCCCGTCATGGCCACGATTTCTCCGGCAGCTTTCAGGGCTTCGACAAGGCGTAGTTTCTGCTCGGGCATGATCCGCGCAAAGACGCTGACCGTGCCGATCCGTTGCGGCAGTTCCGCCTCGTCCATGCTGGAAAGGGCATCGCCGGTCAGGCAGTCAGTTGCATCAATGCCCGCCTGCCTGGCGATTGCGCGGGCAGTTTGCGGGTAGTCGCCGGTAATCATCAGGATCCGAATCCCGGCTTCCCGGCACTGTCGAACGGCGTCGGGGACGGAAGGGCGCAGCGGATCGGCCAGGCCGACCAGACCGCGGAAGGTAAAGGCGAAGTCGCGCTGGGAAGATGGCAGTTCGGTCCCGCTCCACAGCGCATCGGCCACGCCGATGACGCGCAGACCCTTGTCCGCCATGTCATCCACGGTCTGCCCAAGGGCGGCCTTTTCCTCGCCAGTCATCCGGCAAAGAACGGCGATAGCCTCCGGCGCCCCCTTCGTGGCGACAATATGCTCTGTCCCTTCCGGATCATGACTCCAGACATGGGTCATGGCCAGCAGATCGGGGCCCAGAGGGTAGTGGTGGACCATGGACCAGCCGGTGCTCTGGCCGGGCCTGTCTTCCTTGTGGGCAAGCCCGGCACCAAGCTCATGGAACGCCATATCCATGGGGTCCGTCGCCTGCTGGGCGCTTGCCAGGATTCCGAACTCGGCAAGGAGGTGGAATTCGTTTTCCAGCATCCCGCCCGTTCCCTCGTCAGGCTTCAGGATGCGCCGATCAGGCAGGCGCAGTTCGGCGATGCGCATCCGGTTCTGGGTCAGGGTGCCGGTCTTGTCGGTACACAGGACCGTGGCTGCGCCCAGCGTCTCGATTGCCGTGGCCCGCCGGGTCAACACACGCTGCCGGGACAGGCGCATGGCACCCATAGCCATGAAGATAGTGAGAACGACCGGGAATTCTTCCGGCAACAGGGACATGCCCAAGGCGATCCCCGTCAGCGCAGCTTCAAGCCAGCTGCCACGAAACAGGCCATACAGCAGACCTGCGGCGATGCTTGCCGCAAGACCGACCACGGCAAATCCGATGACCAGGCGTCTGGTCTGGCGCTGGAGGCGAGGGACCTCGGTCTCGACCGTGGAGAGGACTTGGCCAATGCGGCCCATCTCGGTGGCGGGCCCGGTTGTCGATACGATGCAAATTCCCTGCCCGCGGATAACCAGGGATCCCGAATAGACATAGGGCAGATCATCGCCGCCGGGACGCACTGCGGAAGGAGTTTCGCCTGGTGCCATAACCCGTTTGCGAACCGCTACGGATTCTCCGGTCAGGAGGGATTCGTCGAGGTGGAGCCCGTCGTTCTCGACCAGCCAGCCATCTGCCGGCACCCTGTCGCCCTCGACCAGGACCACGACATCGCCCCGCACAACCTCGCGTCCGGCTATGCGCTTGCGGATGCCATCGCGAATGACCAGGGCACGTGGGCTGGTCAATTCACGCAAGGCCTCAAGGGCCCGCTCGGTCCGCGTCTCCTGTACCACGGTGATCAGGATCGAGAGGCCCGCGAAGGCGACGAGGATCATGGCTTCCTGCTTGTCGCCCAGGATCATGTAAATGAAGCCTGCGCACAGCAGCATGGCCAGCATCGGGTCCCGCACCACGTCCACGAAAATGCGCGGGATCCCCCGCCGCCCTTGCCTGGGCAATTCGTTGTAGCCTTCAGTGCTCAGGCGTCTCGCCACCTCGTTTTCGTCCAGACCGGCAGGAGATGCGGTCGTCTGCGGAGGCAAGGGGGACGAGGCCATCACCCGGATGGAGACTTTTCACTGCGTCCGGCCGGGCCTCGTCGCAGATAGACCAGCCAATAGACCAGCGCGACCAGACCGCCGCCGCCAACGATATTGCCGGCGGTGACGGGCGCCAGGTTGGTTGCGAGTGCCCAGGGATCGATCACCCCATCCCGATGCAGCATGCCAACGGGGATCAGGTACATGTTGGCCACCGAATGCTCAAAGCCAAGCGCAACAAACGCGGCCACCGGAGGAATTATGACGGCAACCTTGCCAATGGCCGTGCGCGTTGCGAAGCACATCCAGACCGCCAGACAGACAAGGATGTTGCACAGGATTCCGCGGGTAAATGCGACCAGCGGATCGAGCCCTGTCTTGGCCAGCATTATCGTCTCCGCAGTTGTGCCGACCGCGCCATTTCCCAACGAAAGCACCTGCGCCGCATGGACCAGCAGAGCGATCCCAATCGCCCCCACCAAGTTGCCGGCATAGACCAGCCCCCAATTGCGCAGGAGCGCCAGCAATCCGATCCGGCGACTGGCCCAGGCCATGACGATAAGACTGTTGCCCGTGAAAAGCTCAGCACCCCCAATGATCACCAGCACCAGCCCGAGCGAGAAGGCAAGCCCGCCAAGAAGCATGGTCGGCCCATAGCCAAGCTGGCTGCCGGTAACGGTCACGGTGTAGAACATTGCGCCAAAAGCGATGAAGGCTCCGGCCAGGATGCCAAGTGTCAGGGTGGCAACCACGCCAAGGTGCACCTTGCTGACGCCTACATCTTCCACCAGCCGGGCGATATCCCCCGGGGCCACGATATCGAGAGGGGGCAGTTCGGCAATCATGGACTATTCCCCTGGGCCCATTATCCGACCGATATCCCGGCAGGCTGCGGGTGATGCCGGAAAGGCTTGGCTGACGACCAGTTCAACGATCTCTTGCTGCAACACGATCGCCGTCCTGCAGGGTATTGCCGGGATTGACTACGACCATGTCTCCTTCTGCAAGGCCCGATCTGACTTCGGCATATTCATCGTTGATCCGTCCGAGTTCCACGGCACGTTGCCGCGCCCTGCCGTTCGTGGCGACGAACACCATCCAGTCGCCTGCTGGGCCACGAAACAAGGCGCCGATCGGCAGGCGGAGGGCGTTTCCGCTGCGCCACAGAACGATCGTTGCATCGACCTGGTAGCCGTGGCCCAGCCTTGCAGCGGCCGGGCGAGACTGTTCGACAAAGCGGATGATGACATTCACCCGTTGCTCCTCGATCCCGAGGGCGGATACCTTCAGGCGCCCGAAGGGTTCGATCCGGTCAACCACGCCGATCAGTGGCTCTTCACCGCCCCATTGCGTGATTTCCACCCGGTCGCCGGGCGTGACACGGACTGCTTGGCGCGAAAGCAGGTCCACCACCACTTCGATCCGTTCGGGATCACCGATCGTCACCAGGGGTGTCCCTTCGGCGATCACGCCGGCACTCTCGTTGATGACGGCCAGAACCGATCCGGCTTCCGGTGACCTGACTGGGACAGTATTTCCGCCAACTCGGCCCGACGTTTCGGCCATGACGCCCCTGATGCGGACAATTTCAGCCCGTGCTTGCGCCATTGCCGCTTCTCCTGTCCGAACCCTGGTGCGGATTGCCTCGAGCTGGGCGACAGAGACGAAACCGCGCTCTGCAAGCGTCTCTGCCCTGGCCAGATCCCGCCGGGACTGGTCCAGCGAGGCGCTGGCACCTGAGCTGGCAGCCTGGGCAGACGCCAGCGAGGCGCGCAGTTCCTGTGCTGAACGGGGGTCGAGCGGCGTTGAAGGCCGGCCGTGCATCACAGCCACCAGTGCGCCGCCTTGCACCAGGTCGCCAGCTTCCAGCTCGATCCGGTCGAGGTATCCCGTGACCGGTGCCGATACGACGAAGTAGTCCTCGGTCCGGGTTACCCCGTCATCGGTGATCCCCACTGACATTGGGCCGCGGGTGACCGTGGCCGTGTCCACCTGCGTGGCCCTGGGCCAGAAGGCAAAGGCCAGCCCGGCCAGCAACAGGACCGCAATGGCCACTATCCAGCGCCAGCGTCTGATGAAATCCATCATGCCTCCCGTGCCTTCAGCACCGCGATCATATCCAGTTGCCCAACGCGGCGGGCAACGATGGCCACGGTGGCAATGGCGGCCAGCGACACGATCAGCGAGGCGTAGCCATAAGTGGCCCGATTGGGTGCAAAAGGCAGGCGGAACAGATCCGAACTGAACATTGCGGTCATCACTTGCGCCAACCAGTATCCGGCGACGCAGCCAACCGGGATTGCGGCGATAACCAGCAGTGCGATTTCTCCGACAAGGATCATGCCCACCTCACGGCGATGGTATCCCAGTACCCGCAAGGTCGCCAGTTCATGTTCCCGTTCGGAAAACAGGATGCGCGCGCTGTTGTAGACGACACCCACCGCGATGGCTGACGCGAAAGCGATATAGAAGAACAGCATTGTGAAGATGTTCTCGTCGATCATTTCCTGAAACTTCAGCAATGCGGCGTCGCGCTCGGTTACACTGAGAACGGCAGGCATGTCCTTGAGCTGGATCAGAACATTTCTCCGTGCCGCTGGATCGATCTGCAGCAAGGCCGATCCTGCCGGTGCCGCGTCCGCAGCAATGCGTTCGACCGTATCGGGCGAGGCATAGGCGCGAGCACCCACGAACTCTTCGACAATACTGGCAACGGGCAGGGCCGTGATGGTCCTTTTCCCGCCCAGCAGCTCGACGTAGACTTCGTTCCCGGCGCCAACCTCCAGCTGATCGGCCAATTGCCGGCTGAGCATCAGGCCCGCCGCCGGCATCGCGATCTCCTCACCTGAACGGTCGATATGCGCGGCCAGCAGGGAACCGGGCTCGGTGCTCTCGATCGCCGTGCGCTCTCTCCGGTTGCCGCTTGCCATGACCACTGGAATCGCGCGGGTGCCTTCAACTCGCAAAACGCCAGGGATCTGCGCCAGCTCCAGCAGCGCGCTCTGGTTGCGCGGTTCTATGAAGGTCACTGTGAGATCCTGCCGCTGGGCGCGAAAGAAGAAGGAATCGAGCATGGTCCGGCTGGCGTCCATGAACTGCATGGTCGAAAACAGCAGTCCAAGGGAGAGGGCGATGCCGGTCACCGTGATTGCGGAACGGCCCGGCCAGCGGGCGATATGCCGGATGATCATCTGGCCAACGGCGGAAAAGCCTGCCCATTGTCCTAGGCGCTCAGTGGCTCCGGTGCGATAGCTGGGCGGCGATGGCGGGGACATCGCGACTGCGGGCGCGAGGCCGATAGCGGAACGCACTCCACCCAATGCCCCAAGGGTCGCTGATGCCAGCGACAGCCCGCCTGCGGTTACGAACACATCGGCCGATATGGTATATCGCAGGAAGGGGAACTGGAAATATTCTGCGTAGAGCCGCGTCATGCTCCTGCCCATCGAGACGCCGGCAGCATAGCCAAGGATTGTGGCGAAGACTGCGACGGCTAATGCGAACTTCAGATAATGCCAGCCGATTTCCCGGTTGGTATAGCCGAAGGCCTTGAGCAGGCCGATCTGGGTTCGCTCGGTGCGGATGATCCGCCCAAGGACGATGTAGACCAGAAAAGTCGAAACCAGCAGGAACACCGGTGGAATGACGCGGTTCATCGCATCAAGCTGCGCCAGCTCGTTATCCAGGAACGCGTGGCTCATATGGTCTTCACGGCCGTAGGCCCCTGTCCCGCCATAGGGTTCCAGGATGTGATCGACCTGCCTGATCACGTCTGCGTGCACGGCGCCGCGGCCCAGTTTCAGGGCGATGGCATTGATCGCTTCGGTTCGGTCGGTTGCGGCTTCGAGCGCGCGGCGCCCCATCCAAAGGATCCCGAACCGCTCGCTGTCGGGGATCAGGTCGCCCGGTGCGATGGAATATATGTGGTCAGGAGAAAGGCCCACGCCGACGACGACCAGTCGCTGCCGGGTGCCGTAGATCAGGGCATAGAGTGTGCTCCCGGGGCGCAGGAGGTTTGCCCTAGCGAAGGCTTCGTCGATGACCACTTCGCCCGCATTGCCCGGCCGTGGCATGCGTCCTTCGCGCAAGGTCACATGGTTCAGCAGGGTTGCTCCTCCCTCTTCCACCGAACTGACAAGGGCGCGCACCGGCATATCTTTTCGGGGGAGTTCGAGAGTGGAGTACTGGTTGATCGTACCCTCGGCCCGTTCAACACCGGGAATGGCGGCAATCCTCTGCGTGACGGAGCGGGGCGCCCGGGTCATCGCCACGAACAGGTCGGCAAAGCCGTTCCGCGCGTAATAGGCGTCCCGCGTCTCGACGAGCGAGCGGTACACGCCCATCGACAGCACGAACGTTGCCACTGCGGCCGCCAGAACTACTGCGATGGCAAGAACCTGCCCTCTAATGCGCCAGAGTTCGCGCAGCAGCTTGCGGTCGAGTGCCCTCACCATTGGATTTCGCTGGCGCTGATGCGCTGATCGTTCGCTTCGACCTCGGCAATTCGTCCATCGAGGAAATGCAGGACGCGGTGGGCCATTTTGCCAATGCCGCGGTTGTGGGTGATGATGACAACAGTCGTCCCAAGTTCGCTGTTTGCGCGGCAAAGAGTTTCCAGGACACGCATGCCGGTGCGGGAATCCAGAGCACCTGTCGGCTCGTCGCACAGCAGCACGCCAGGCCGTTTCGCTATGGCCCTGGCCACGGCAACCCGCTGCTGCTCGCCGCCGGAAAGCTGGGCCGGATAATGCTGGGCGCGATCAGCCAGGCCGACCATATCCAGCGCTTCGCGGGCATCCATCGGATCTTTGGCGATATCGGTGACAAGCCTGACGTTTTCTTCTGCCGTGAGACTGGGGATCAGGTTGTAGAACTGGAAGATGAAGCCGACCCGGTCCCGGCGGAACTCGGTCAGGTGCCTGTCGTCCAGCCGGGTAAGCTCGAGGTCCCGGTACCACAGCTGTCCATCTGTTGGCCGGTCAAGACCGCCGATGATATTCAGCAAGGTCGATTTGCCGCTCCCGGAAGGTCCCAGGAGCACCACCATCTCACCCGGAACAATGGCAAGATCTACTTCGCGCAAGGCATGCACTTCGGTTTCGCCGCTGCGGTAAACCTTCGTCAGTCCTGTTCCTCTGAAGACGAACTCGACCCCAGGCTCGCCAGATGGTTTTTCGTCGCTCACCTCGTGGATTCGGCAGACGGGGCGGGCAGGCCGATTTCCAGGCATTGGGCCAGCGAGCAGCAACCAACCGGTTTATCATGCGCGCCGGTGGCCCAAGCCGTTTCAGGCAATTCCATGGAACCCCTCCTTGCCGATCTCCTTGTTGCTTATCATGAATTCGACGGTGCGCGTCATTGACCTGCGGCAAAGGAGCACGGCCTTGGCGATCTGCCGCGCGGATACTGACGTGGCGAGCGGACGACGACCAGCCGGGGCCTGCAAAAGGTTCACAGGTCAACCAATTCCGCTTCGTAACCATCATCGGAGGGCCAATCTCCATCCAATGTTAGTTTACATTCAAACAAGATGAGACTATCGAAATGGTCTGGGTCAAGCTTGTGAGGAGCTGGCATCAGGGGCTCGCGTATGAGGCGCGAGTTCATGGATGAGATGTTAGCCAGCCAGAAAATGGCGGCAATATTGGGGGAGGAAGCCGATGATTTTCGGTAAGGCGGGTTATGTTCGCACTGTC
>JAZKFK010000414.1:0-5439 GCA_040386475.1 Pseudomonadota bacterium
GCGGTCCATCACTTGCCCGGTCTGCCACGCCAGATTGAGCAGCGCGCTGCCCTTGGGCGCCTTGTCACCGCGCGCGTTGCGCACGAGGTCGGCCAGCCGCAACCAGCGATAGACCGGATCGGCCGCAGGCGGCACATCCAGCGCCGCGCCCATGCTGTCGATCAGCGGCCCCAGCGTTTCATCCAGGTCAAGATCGCCCACCACCACCATCCGCGGCATCAGCAAGCCCTGCTGTCCTGCGCCGCCATAGTGGCGGATGAAGGCTTCCTGCATCGTGCGGGCGGAACGGGCGCTGGGCAGCAGCAGCGTCAGGCGAGCAAGCCCAAAGCCCGGTTCGGCGTAGCGTGGCACCAGCCCTGCGACCAACGCATCGGCAAATCCCCGGTGAGCGGCGATCGAATAGACGTCAGGCCGCTCCGTTGCCATCGCCGTCAGCTACCTTCGGCCAAGGCCGCTTCGGTGGGCCTGATGGACTCAGGCGTGCCAACTTCAAACCAGCGCCCGGTGAAGGCCACGCCGAACAGCCGCCCCTCGGCGATCGCCCGGTCCCACAGGACGTTGGTGGAGAACGGCCCATCCGGCGCATCGCGCAGCAATCGCTTCGAGGCGAGCTGGATGCCAGTGTAGATGTACGGCGCAATGCGGCCCGATCGGCGGCGGGTCAGTTGGCCCAGCGCGCTCATGTGGAAATCGCCCTTGCCGTGGAAGTTGAGCGCCCCCTTGTGCGGCACCAGCAGCAGCAGCGCGTCCATCTCGTCTGCGTTCCAGCGGTCCGACAAGTCGGCCAGCGCGTTCTTCGGCCCGTCCAGCCACAGGTTATCGCTGTTCACACAGAAGAACGGATCGGGCAGCAGGTCTTGCGCCTTCACCAGCCCGCCGCCGGTTTCCAGCAGCTGCACGCGCTCATCGGAAATGGTGACAGCGGGCAAGGCGCGCTTCTTCAGGTGGTCTTCCAGCAAGTCGGGCAGGTAGTGCACGTTGACCACCGCACGGGCCACGCCCGCCTCGGCCAGCTTGTCCAGCGCATGATCGATCAACGGCTTGCCGGCCACGCGCACCATCGGCTTGGGCTGCGTGGCGGTGAGCGGACGCATGCGTTTGCCCAGGCCGGCAGCCAGGACCATCGCGGTATCGGAAGCGAGTTTGGTCATCCCAAACCTCCCCCCAAACCAGCGCCCAAACCCGCACCCTGCCGCTCGCGCCATTCGGCGGGCACGTTGGCATCAAACCAGCGGGCAACCGGGGCCAGCGCGGGGTGCGCCAGATCGCGTTCCATCGCCGCCCACACGCGCGGAATCAGCGACAGGTAACGCGGCTTGCCGTCACGCTGCCACAGGCGGGTGAAAATGCCGACGATCTTGGCGTTCCGCTGCGCGCCCAGCAGGGCGTAATCGGCGTGAAAATTCGCGTCCGCCCCTGCCTTTGCAATATAATGGTAGAGCATGTCCTGCTCCAGTTCCTCCGACACATCGCGCCGGGCATCCTGCAGCAATGAGACGAGATCGTAGGCTGGGTGGCCCACCAGCGCGTCCTGGAAGTCGATGATCCCCTGCGCCCCATCTGCCAGCAGCATGATGTTCTCGGCATGGTAATCGCGCAGCACGGTAACGCCGGGTTGCTGGCGGGCGAGCAGCGGGACGAGCGTTTCCTCCCACGCGGCATCGTGCGCGGCGGCATCTACCGCGATACCCGCGGCGGGGCAGAACCATTCGGTAAACAGCCGCACTTCACGCAGGTACACCGCCATGTCGTAAGGCGCGAATGGACCCGGCGGGCAGCGGTGCAAGTCCGCCAGCGCATCAATGGCCGTGCGATAGGTCGCGGTTTCCTCGGCAGGATTGTCGTCCAGCCAATCACGCATCCGGTCGTTGCCGAAGTCTTCGATCAGCACCAGGCCATCTGACAAGTCTTCGGCCAGGATGGCAGGCGCGCGCAGACCCTGCCCCAGCAACCACTTGCCCACGTGCAGGAATGGGCCCGGATCCTCGTGCGGCGGCGGCGCGTGCATCAGCATGGCCGTATCACTGCCGCGCACAATGCGGAAATAGCGCCGGAAGCTGGCATCGCCCGGCAGCGGCTGCACCTCTGCCCCCGCCCAACCGGCCTGTTCGAGGAACGATTCGATGCCCGCGGGCAGGTCTGCACTCATGGCAAGCGCCCTAGCCAATCGGCCCCGCCGTGGGCAATCGCCGTGCGACCATTAGCGGTGGATTCAAGGGTGATCGAAAGGCAGCCGGGCTCGTGACCGAAGCCGCCCGCCATTTCGGGCCACTCTGCCAGCAGCGCAGCGCCGTCGCGATAATCGTCGAGGCCCAGTTCCTCCACTTCGGCGGGTGACTTCAGGCGGTAGAAATCGGCATGGACCAACGGCAAGCGCACCGCTGGCGGATCATAGGTCTCGATGATGGTGAAAGTGGGCGATGGCACCTCGCCCGGATAGCCCAGCGCGGCGATCACCGCGCGCGCCAGCGTGGTCTTGCCCGCGCCCAGCCCGCCGCTCAGCGCCACCACGTCGCCCGGTCGCAGCACGGCAGCGATGCGCGCGCCATAGGCCTCCATCGCGGCCAGATCGGGCAGGTCAACGATCATGCCAAAGAACTCATGGCAGCGTGATGGTGGCTGTGGTGCCCGCACCCCGTTCGGACTGGATATCCAGCCTCCCGCCATGCGCTTCCACCAGTTGCCGGGCCAGTGGCAGACCCAGCCCGCGCTGTTCCTTGCCGCTGCCGTCGGTGGCCAGCGCATAGCCTTCCAGCGCCCGCGCCAGGTCGCCCGGCCGCATGCCTGGGCCATTATCGGAAATGACCACCTTCACGCTGTGCTTGCGGCGCGCCAGCGCCACCAGGATGCGGCCCGACCCTTCGGGCACGGCGGCGATGGCGTTGTCGAGGATATTGCCGATGGCGCGGCCCAGTTGGCGCCGGTCGGCCATCACTTGCCCGGCGCCCTTGTCACCACGCAGGTCCAAGGTCACCTTCTTGGCTTCGATGGCAGCCTCGCGCTCGCGCACGATACGGGTGACGAAGGGCAGCAGGTCGATCGCCTCGGTCGCCATCGGCAGCAGCCCGGCCTCGCTCTGCGTCAGGTCGAGCACGCTTTCGATCTGGCTGGTGAGCCGCTGGACCGAAGAAAGGATCGCGCCGACATAGTCCTTGCCCTGCGCGCTCAATTCGCCCGCCACGCCCGATTGCAGCAGCTCGGCAAAGCCGCCAATGGACGTCAACGGGGTGCGGAATTCATAGCTCATGTTGGCCAGGAAACGGGTCTTCACCGCGTCGGCTTCCTCCAGCGCGGTGTTGCGTTCGCGCAGCGCGGCTTCGGCCTTGGTGCTGTCGGTCACGTCGAGCACGGTGAGCAGGCCATTGCCATCGGGCAGTGGCACCCCGGCAAATTCCAGCGTGCGCCCGTCCGACATCATCACCCGCCCGCCGCGCTGCTTGCGCTCCAGCGTGGCCAGGCGGACCACTTCGCCGATGGCGGCGCGCTGGCCCGGGCGGGCGAGCACCTGCGTGATCCGGTCCAGCAGGGCATCGACATGCGGGTGCTCATCGAAAAACTCCGCTTCCAGCCCCCAGATTTCCGGGAAGCGGCGATTCCACAACTGCATCCGGCCATCGGGCGCAAATACGGCGAGCGATTCGAACAGGCTGTCGAAGGTGGCCGTGCGCGTGCGCAGCAGCGTATCGCGCGTGGCCGAGAGGGCGAGCTGCTCGCTGCGATCCTCGGCCACCAGCACCAGCCCGCCATCGGGCATTGGCTGGGCAACGATGCGCAAGTGCATGCTGTCGGGCAGGGTCCACGATTCCTCCACCGGAGCATCCTTGCGGAACCACCCCGCCAGTTCGCGCCGCCACGCAGGAAAATCGCGCACTTCGGGCAACCGCGCCCGGTCGCGCGCAATATCCAGGAAACGATCGAAATCGGGCAAGTCGATCTGCACCGATGCCGGCAGGCTGAAGATGCGCAGGAACGGCTGATTGGCGAATGACAAGCGGCGGTCGGCATCGAATTGCGCCACGCCCATCGAAAACAGGTCGAGCATCGAGCGTTGCGCATCCTGGAACGCCCGGAAGGCGCGGCCCTGCTCCTCCATTTCCTCGATATCCACCGCGTAGCCGGCGATGCCATCATCCCCCAGCGGCAAGTCGCTGACCCGCAAGCTGCGCCGCTGGTTGGCGACGGTGGCCTGCACGATCCGTTCGATCGGCAGCTTCTGGTCACGCGATTGCCCGGCGATCTGCGCGGCGGTGAGGCCGTCGACAGACTCGATCAGTTCCACCTGGTCACGCACCACGCTGGCGGCATCAGCCGCTTCCACCGCGCGGACATAGGCGCTGTTGACCAGGGTCAGCTTCAGGTCCGGCCCGCGGAACCACATCGGCATCGGCCCGGCTTCGATCAGGCCCACCAAGGCATGGAAATCCTTGCGCGCGCGGCCTGCTTCAGACCGCAGCCGTGCCAGTTCGCCCTGGCTTTCTGAGAAATCGAACCACCACAACAGCGCCGAACCGGGCGAAGCGACTGCCGGATCGGCCTGTTGCCCGCGCACCGCCAGGCTTTTGCCCGATCCGCGCGGGGTGATGACCATGCGGAACGGGGCGGCGGTTTTCTGCGTGCGGCGCACCGCTTCGCGCAAGTGCTCCACATCGTCAGCCTCCAGCCCGGCAGTGCCGCCGATGATGGACCCATCGAGTTCGGACAGGAAGCTGGGCATCTTGGGCAGGCCCAGCCAGCCAGCCAGTCGGTCAGGTCCTTCCAGCCGCCCATCGCCGCGCACCACCAGCGGAATGGCCGGGGAATCGTCGATCATCCGTGCAAGCCGCCTGCTGGCGAGGCGCGCGGTCTTGGCCTGCCGCTGGCGCCGCTGCGCCGCCAGGACCATCCACACCGCACCCAGTGTCCACCCGGCCAGCAGCAGGCCGAGCAGCGCAAGGGCGGTGGGGGTAAATTCCATCCCTGTCAGCTATGGCCACAAGCGCGCGGATGCAATGACGGATAAGTAGGAAAGCAGCACCGATCGACATGAAAGCGGGCGGATCTTCCCGCTGGAAGACCCGCCCGCCAATTCAGCATCTGCAGATGCGATCAGTAACGGTAATGGTCGGGCTTGTACGGGCCCGACAGCGGCACGCCGATATAGTCGGCCTGCTTCTTGCTCAGCTGGGTCAGTTGCACACCCAGCTTCTCGAGGTGGAGCGCTGCCACCTTTTCATCGAGGTGCTTGGGCAGGATGTGGACTTCCTTGGAATAGTCATGCCCACGCTGCCACAGTTCGATCTGCGCCAGCACCTGGTTGGTGAACGAACAGCTCATCACGAAGCTGGGGTGACCGGTGGCACAGCCCAGGTTGACCAGGCGGCCCTGCGCCAGGATGATGATGCTCTTGCCATCGGGGAAAGTGACCAGGTCGGTGCCCGGCTTGATTTCCTTCCAGGTATA
>JAZKFK010000415.1:0-1845 GCA_040386475.1 Pseudomonadota bacterium
GCCTGCGCCGCCAGTTCCTTGATCGCATCCATGAAGGTCAGGCCGCGCTGATCGGTCATCCAGCTGATCACGTCACCGTGCGCCTGGCAGCCGAAGCAGTGGTAGAAGCCCTTCTGGTCATTGACCGTGAAGCTGGGCGATTTCTCGTTGTGGAATGGGCAACAGGCCTTCCACTCGCGCCCCGCGCGGGTCAGCTTGACGGTGCGCATGATCACGGATGACAGCGTCACCCGCGCGCGCAATTCGTCCAGCCATTGGGGTGAGAGGGCCATGGCCTTCTATGGCCCACCCCCAACCCCTCCCGCAAGCGGGTGGGGCGAAGAATCAGCCCAGCGCAGCCTTTACCAGTCCGCTGGCCGTGCTCATGTCCAGCTGGCTGCCGTGGCGGGCCTTCAGTTCCGCCATCACCTTGCCCATGTCCTTGACGCTGGTGGCGCCCAGTTCCGCCTTGATCGCCTCGATCGCGGCGGTGGTGGCGGCAGCGTCCAGCGTCTGCGGCAGGAATTCCTCGATTACCGCCAGCTCAAAGCTTTCGGCGTCGGCCAGTTCCTGGCGGTTGCCCTGGATATACAGCGCAATCGATTCGCGGCGCTGCTTGGCCATCTTGCGCAGCACATCCACCACCATGTCATCGTCATTGTCGGGCGCCTTGCCGGTCCGCAGTTCGATATCGCGGTCCTTGATCTTGGCGCCAACCAGCCGCAGCGCGGCGGTGCGGGCCTTGTCGCCCGCCTTCATGGCGGCGATGGTTTCGGACTTGATGGTCTCGCGAAGCATGTCAGGGGGACTTTCTGGTGGATAGATCGGTGGCTCGCGCAATTAGCGCAACATTTCGCACTTGCACAGGTTGACGAATGCGCCCCCCATCTCTAGCCGGTCAAGCTTAGCAACCATCGCTGGAAACCCTTTGTAACGGAGCGCCCTTATGGCCGACCCCGCCTCTACGTCTGCGCAACCAAAAGGCGCGACTGGAGTCCTTGTCCTGGCAGACGGAACAATCGCCTGGGGCAGGGGCTTTGGCGCCGTGGGCAGTGCCGTGGGCGAAGTGTGCTTCAACACCAGCATGACCGGCTATCAGGAGGTGATGACCGATCCCTCCTATGCCGCGCAGATCGTCACCTTCACTTTCCCGCACATCGGCAACGTGGGCACCAATGCCGAGGATGTGGAGAGCGCGGTGGAAGGCGCCGTGGGCTGCATCGTGCGCGAGGACGTGACCCAGCAGAGCAACTTCCGCAGCGAGCATGAATTTGACGATTGGCTGAAGGCCAATCACAAGATCGGCCTGGCCGGGATCGACACCCGCGCGCTGACCCGCCGCATCCGCATGAACGGCGCGCCCAACGCGGTGATCGCCCATGCTCCTGACGGCAAGTTCGATATCGACGCGCTGTTGCAGCGGGCGATCGAATGGCCGGGACTGGAAGGCATGGACCTGGCCCAGCGCGTCACCCGCACCAAGCACGAGAACTGGGAAGGCGGCTATTGGCGCCTTGGCCACGGCTATGGCCGCGCCGCTTTCGATGCCCGCCCGCACGTGGTGGCGATCGATTATGGCGCCAAGGACAACATCTTCCGCAACCTGGTGCGCGCTGGCGCCAAGGTGACCGTGGTGCCCGCGCGCACCTCGCTGGACGATATCCTGGCGCTGCAGCCCGATGGCGTGTTCTTGTCCAACGGCCCCGGCGATCCGGCGGCGACGGGCGAATATGCCGTGCCGGTGATCAAGGCGCTGCTGGACAAGGACGTGCCGCTGTTCGGCATTTGCCTGGGCCACCAGATGCTGGCGCTGGCGGCAGGCGGCAAGACCACCAAGATGCACCAGGGCCACCGCGGCGCCAACCA
>JAZKFK010000416.1:0-6932 GCA_040386475.1 Pseudomonadota bacterium
TGCCCGAAAGCGGGCTGGTGTATGAAGGGCTGGTCCATTTCGAGGCCGAGTTCTCAGTGATCCTGGTCCGCGCGCGGAGCGGTGAAGTACGCTTCTGGGATTCGCCGCATAATACGCATGAGCAGGGCATCCTGGCCCACAGCGTGCTGCCCGCGCCATCCATCGTGGGACGGCAAGTGGCCGAGGCGCGCGCGCTGGCCGCCAAGATTGCCGAGACGCTGAACTATGTTGGCGTGCTGGCGTGTGAATTCTTCGCTACCAGCGCCGGGCCGGTTTTCAACGAGATGGCCCCGCGGGTGCACAACTCGGGCCACTGGACCATCGAAGGCGCGGTCACCAGCCAGTTCGAAAACCACGTGCGGGCGATTTGCGGATTGCCGCTGGGCGACACTGCCAGCACTTCCGGCAAGGTGGTAATGGACAACCTGATCGGGGCAGACGCGCTGGATATGGGGCGCCATCTGGCCGATCCCGCCGCGCACCTGCACCTCTATGGCAAGGCCGAGGCGCGGCCGGGGCGCAAGATGGGCCATGTCACGCGTGTCGGCTGAGCGCCCCAAGCGGGACGTTCCATTCGTGGTGGCCCGCGCCACCAACGGCTGCATTGCCGCCAGCGGCGACGTGCCGTGGAAGATCCGCGAGGACCTCAAGCGATTTAAGGCGCACACGTTGGGCAACCCGATAGTCATGGGCCGCAAGACCTTCGATAGCCTGCCGGGCCTGCTGCCGGGCCGCCGTCATATTGTCATCACCCGCAACCGGCATTGGCACGCGCCCGGCGCCGAAGTGGTGCATGACGAGGCGGGCGTGCTGGCACTTGTGGGCGAGGACGATTTCAGCGTGATCGGCGGCGCAGAGATCTTCGCCATGCTCGATCACCTCGCCACCCGCTGGGAAATCACCGAAGTGCACGAGGATACGCCCGGCGACGTGTTCATGCCGCTGCCCGATCCTTCGCAGTGGGAGGAAGCGGCCCGCGAACCGCATGAAGCCGCCGATGGCTGGCCGGCTTACGATTTCGTCACGTACCGGCGGCGCGACAGGTGAAGCGGCCAAAGGCGCGTCGGCCAATATCGCGTCGGATCGCCGCGTGGGCGCTTGGCGCGGCGGTGGCGCTACTGGCGGCGTTCTTCATCTTCGCGCCGGGTATTGCCGAGCGGCGGATGAACGTGGTCGATGGCGGGCCGCTGCCTGAAGTGTCGGACGAGGCGAAGGCACTCCACGCCACGCTCATCATCGTCGACCTCCACGCCGATACCCTGCTTTGGCAGCGCGACCTGCTCCATCGGGCAGACCGCGGCCATGCCGATGTGCCGCGCCTGATGGACGGGAACGTGGCGCTGCAAGTGCTGTCCAGCGTCACCAAGTCACCCGCTGGCCTCAATAACGAGCGCAATTCCGTTGACGCGCGCGATGACATCACGCTGCTGGCGATTGGCCAGTTGCAGCCGGTGCGGACGTGGACCTCGCTGCTGGAACGCACGCTGTGGCATGGCGAGAAGCTGCGCCGCGCGGTAGCCGAATCGGATGGTGCGCTGTTCCGCGTGACCGACAATGCCGATCTCGCCCACGTGCTCACCGCGCGCGCTGCGCCCAATGCGCCGCTTGGCGTGATGCTGAGTGTGGAGGGCCTGCACGACCTGGAAGGCAGCATCGCCAACCTGCCGCGCTTGCATGATGCAGGCGTGCGCATGGCGGGACTGACGCATTTCTTCGACAACGAACTGGCCGGATCGATGCACGGCGAAACGAAAGGCGGCCTTACCCCATTCGGGCGCGAAGTGGTACGCCAGTTGGAGCAGCGTGGCATCATCCTCGACCTTGCCCATTGCAGCCACGCCTGCGTGGCCGAGGTGCTGGCCATGGCGCGCCGCCCGGTCGTCTCCAGCCACGGCGGGGTGCAAGCCACCTGCCCCGGCAACCGCAACTTGTCGGACGAGGAGATCAGGGGTGTGGCGGCGACCGGCGGGGTCATCGGCATCGGCTATTGGGACAGCGCCGTGTGCGACATTTCGCCCGCCGGCATCGTCCGCGCGATGGCCCATGTGCGCGACCTTGTTGGCGTGGAATACGTCGCGCTGGGCAGCGATTTTGACGGCACGGTGACCACCCGGTTCGATACCAGCCAGTTGGTGCAGATCACGCAGGCGCTGATGCAGGCGGACTTCACCGAGGGGGAAATTCGCGCAGTGATGGGCGGCAATGCGCTGCGCGTGATCGGCGCCGGGATCAGGCCGATGGAGGTGCAGGCATGATCCGCCTCGACCATCGCGAGCCCGTGCCCGAAGCCCTGCGCGGCGCGGTGCTGGCGCTGGGCAATTTCGATGGCTTCCACCTGGGGCATCAGGCCGTGGTGGCAGAAGCGGTCAATTGGGCGCGCGCGGAGGGCCGCCCGGCCATTGTCGCCACCTTCGATCCGCACCCGGTGCGCCACTTCGCCCCGCACGTGCCGCCGTTCCGCCTGACCACGCTGGACCAGCGGCAGGAGCTGTTCGCCGCTGCAGGCGCAGATGCCATGCTGGTGTTCCACTTCGACGGTGACCTGGCGTCGATGGACGCGGACAGCTTCGTGGCTGACCTGCTGGGCCGCCACATCGGTGCGGGCGGCGTGGTGACGGGCGAGGATTTCAGCTTCGGCGCCCGGCGCGGCGGCAACGTGGCCGTGCTGCGCGATGTGGGGGCCACCGTGGGCATGGCCGCGCGCGCCGTGGGTCCGGTGAAGGTGGACGGCCAGACCGTCTCCTCCAGCAGGATCCGCGACCTCCTCAAGGCGGGCGACTGCGAAGGCGCGGCGGAGCTACTGACCCGGCCCTTCGCGATTCGCGGAGAGGTGATCCACGGCGACAAGCGCGGCCGCACCATCGGCTATCCCACCGCCAATCTCGACATGGGCGCATACCTGCGCCCGCGTTATGGCATCTATGCCGTGCGCGCCCGGCTGTTGGCCACCGGGCAACTGGTCAACGGCGCGGCAAACCTGGGTATCCGGCCCACGTTCGATCCGCCCAAGGAACTGCTCGAACCCTTCCTGTTCGATTTCGTGGGCGATCTCTACGGCCAGCAAATCGAGGTGGAATTGCGCCACTTCCTGCGCCCGGAAGCCAGGTTTGACGACATGCCCACGCTGGTGGCGCAGATGGAGCGGGATTGCTTGGCCGCGCGCGAGGCTCTAAGCGCCGGGCCACCATGACCGACACCCCCACCAAGTGCGATTACCGGGACACTGTGTTCCTGCCGGCCACCGACTTCCCGATGAAGGCCGGCCTGCCCGAGAAGGAACCGCACATCCTTGCCCGCTGGCAGGAAGCGGACCTCTATGGCCAGTTGCGCGCCAACCGTGCGGGCCGGACAAAGTTCATTCTCCACGATGGCCCGCCTTACGCCAATGGCGACATCCACATCGGCCACGCCCTGAACAAGGTGCTGAAGGACGCCGTGGTTCGCACCCAGACGCTGCTGGGCAAGGACGCGCCTTATGTGCCCGGTTGGGATTGCCACGGCCTGCCGATCGAGTGGAAGGTGGAAGAAGCCTACCGCAAGAAGAAGCTCAACAAGGACGAGGTTCCCGCCGAGGAATTCCGCGCCGAATGCCGCGCCTATGCCGCGCAATGGGTGGATGTGCAGAAGGCGCAGTTCCAGCGGCTGGGCATTTCCGGCAAGTGGGACCAGCCCTACCTGACCATGGCCCCCGGCGCAGAAGCCCGGATCGTGGCCGAACTGCTGAAGTTTGCCGAAACCGGCCAGCTCTATCGCGGGGCCAAGCCGGTAATGTGGTCGCCGGTGGAAAAGACCGCGCTGGCCGAAGCCGAGGTGGAGTACGAGGATATCACCTCGACTCAGATCGACGTGGCGTTCGAGATCGTCGACTCGCCGATTGCCGAACTGGTCGGCGCGCATGCGGTGATCTGGACGACGACACCGTGGACGATTCCGGTAAACCAGGCTTTGGCTTATGGGCCGGAGGTGGAATATCACCACTATCGCGCGCCTGACGGACGCCGCTTCCTGGTTGCGGTCGATCTGCTGGAAGCCTTCTTCGTCCGTACGGGCCTTGGTCCGGTGGTCGAGAATATCGAGGGCGACGTCGATTTTGCCGACTATGCGCTAGGTGTTTACCGGGGAGCGGACCTCGCTGGCACCGTCTGCCGCCACCCGATGCACCAGCTTGGCGGGTTCTTCGCCGCACCGCGTCCGATGCTGCCGGGCGACTTTGTCACCACCGACAGCGGCACGGGCCTGGTCCACATGGCGCCCGATCATGGCGAGGACGACTTTGACCTGTGCAAGGCGCACGGCATCAATCCGGTGTTCTCGGTTCAGGGCGATGGCAAGTATCGCGAAGACTGGCTCTGGCTGGGCGGACAAGGCTCCGTCATCAATCCCAAGTTCAACGCGCCCGATGGCCCGATCTGTTCCGACTTGCGCGAAGCAGGCGGATTGCTGGCCGCATCCACAGATTATCAACACAGCTATCCACACAGCTGGCGCTCCAAGGCCAAGGTGATCTTCCGCTGCACGCCGCAATGGTTCGTGCCGATGGACAAGGACCGGGGCGGGCCCACCCTGCGGCAAACCGCGATGCAGGCGATCAGCGATACGCGCTGGGTGCCGGAAAAGGGCGAGAACCGCATCCGCTCGATGGTAGAGGGCCGCCCTGACTGGGTGCTCAGCCGCCAGCGCGCCTGGGGTGTGCCGATCACGCTGTTCGTCAACCGCAAGTCCGGCGAATACCTGGTCGATCCGGCAGTCAACGACCGGATCGTGGAAGCCGTGCGCTTGCGCGGCGTGGATGCCTGGTCGGACGAGGCGGCGCCTGCCCTGCTGGGTCCGGATTACGCCATCGACGATTACGAGCGCGTGGTCGACATTCTCGATGTGTGGTTCGATTCGGGTTCCACCCATGCCTTCGTGCTGGAAAGCGGCACCTGGCCGGAGCTGATCAAGGACGAAGAGGGGGCACCCGCTGACCTCTATCTCGAAGGCAGTGACCAGCATCGCGGCTGGTTCCAGTCCTCGCTGCTGGAATCCTGCGCCACCCGCGGCCGCGCGCCATACAAGGCGGTGCTGACGCATGGTTTCACGATGGACGCGAAGGGCATGAAGATGTCCAAGTCGCTTGGCAACACCGTCAGCCCGCTGGACGTGATGCGCGATTATGGCGCGGATATCATCCGCCTGTGGGCGCTGAGCGTGGATTACACCGAGGATCACCGGATCGGCCCGGAAATCCTCAAGGGCGTGGCCGACCAGTACCGCAAGCTGCGCAACACCTTGCGCTACCTGCTGGGCGCGCTGGATGGCTACACACCCGCCGAAGCCGTGCCTGTGGAGCGGATGCCCGAACTGGAACGCTACATGCTGGCGCTGCTGGGCGAGCTGGACGGCAAGATGCGCGTTGCGGTCGATGCCTTCGATTTTAACACTTACACCCGCAGCCTGATCGACTTCTGCAACGAGGACCTGTCGGCCTTCTTCTTCGATATCCGCAAGGATTCGCTGTATTGCGACCATCCGGCGGATGTGAAGCGCCGCGCCTATCGCACGGTGCTGGACACGATGTTCCACGCCCTGATCCGCTATGCCGCGCCGGTGCTGGTGTTCACCAGCGAGGAAGTGTGGGCCACGCGCTATCCGGATGGCGGCAGCGTGCATTTGCTGGAGTGGCCGGTGGTGCCGGCGGCAGACAGCAACGCCGGGAAATGGGCCAACCTGCGCGCTAGCCGTGCGACCGTGCTGGAAGCCATCGAGCCGCTGCGGCGTGACAAGGTGATCCGTTCCAGCCTGGAAGCCGAGGTTACCGCGCCGGTCGATCCGGCAGCGGCAGACTGGGCCGAGCTGTGCATCACTGCCAGCGTGCAGCCCGGCGATCTGGCCGTCACCAAGACCGGGCACCACAAGTGCGGCCGCTGCTGGCGCCATCTACCCGAGGTCACCGAGGACGGCGACCTGTGTGGCCGCTGCGATGATGTCGTCACCCGGCTGGATGCCGAGGGGGCTGCGGCATGATCCGCTTCACCCGTGACCGCCTGATCGCGCTGGCCGGGGCGCTGGTGCTGTTTGTGGCCGACCAGTGGTCGAAGCACTTCGTGGTCGAGACGCTGGGCCTCAGGCGCGTGGGTGACCATTACGACCTCACCCCGTTCTTCGATTTCACCCGCACCAACAATTTCGGTGTGTCGCTGGGCATGTTCCAGGCCAATTCCATGGAAATGCGCTGGGCGCTGGTGCTGGTGACCGGGCTGATCTCCGTCGGTGTGGTGGTGTGGATCATGCGCGAGACGCAGAAATGGGACATTTACGCGCTGGCCATGATCCTGGGCGGGGCGCTGGGCAATATCGTCGATCGCTACCGCTTCGGCTATGTGGTGGACTTTGCCGATTTCCACATCGGCGAGTTCCGCCCTTTCCTGATCTTCAACCTGGCCGATGCGGCGATCACGATAGGCGTGGTAATTCTCCTTGCCCGCGCCTTGTTCATCGGCGAGAAACCGGCCACAGAGCAGGACGAAACCCCCAATGGGCCTGAGAGCCCGAGCGGCGATACATCCCGCGGAGATTGATTAGATGCGCATTTCGAAGAAGATCATCCTTGGCGTGGCTACGCTGGCCCTGCTTCCGGCGTGCAGCTCCGGCCTGATCGCCAGCCGCGAGCGGCCCGATGAATTCGCCGTGCAGCGCCAGTCGCCGCTGGTGGTGCCGCCAGATTTCTCGCTGGTCCCGCCTGCGCCCGGCGCGCCGCGTCCGGGTGATTCGACCTCGTCGCAGCAAGCGCTTGAAGCGCTGTTCCCGCCGCAGGCACGCAGCGCGGTGGAAACCAACGCGCTGAACCGCGCCGGCACGTCCGAAGTATCGATCCGCAGCACGGTGGGCGATCCGCTGACCTTTACGGTCGACAAGGGCAGCACCACCCGCACGATCATCGCCGCCCCCGA
>JAZKFK010000417.1:0-3032 GCA_040386475.1 Pseudomonadota bacterium
GCAGCGAACGGAATTCCCAGATAGGCCTTCACCCCGGAATCGAGCCGCGTTCCAGCCACGCGCCCGCTGCCGGTTTGCACGGGATCGCCAGCCAGCGGCTGCATGGACTTGTCTCCCGCCTGCAGCGGGGCCGCCAGACAGGTTGCCAGCAACAGGCTGGCCAGCATCTTGTTCATCGGTTCGGTCCTCTCCGCTTGCCGGGTTTCCCGGTCAAAAATCCTTGATTGCCACGTGCCATCCCGGCGCGGTGCACAGAGGGCAATCCGCGCCGGTGAATGTGGCGCCAGCGGTGCGCATGCCCTTCAGCTGCCAAGCCAGCCATTGTTCGATCACCGGGGCGAAGTGGCCGCCATTGGCCATACGGTAATGGTCCGAGTGGCCAGTGCCCTCGTGCCAGGCCCACATGGCGGGAACGCCGTTGATGGCCGCGAAATCTGCGCCCGCGTTGACGTGGGCGATGTCGCTTTCATCGCCGCTGATCCAGGCTACGGGACCGTGCAGGCGCGCCAGGCTGACCTTGGTTGCATCGCCCGTTCCGCCCAGCGGTGGTGATCCTGCAGGAAAGGTTCCGCTGTTGAGCACTACAGTCGTGGTCACGCGCCGGTCGGCCGAGGCGGCGATGGCCTGCAGGCCGCCACAGGATTGGCCCATCACGGCAATTGCCTGCGTATCCAGCCGTCCCCGGTAGTCGCTGCCGGGGCGAGCATTTTCGGCGATGGCCCAGTCGATGGCGTCGGTCAGCTGCGCCGCCGTGCTTTGTGGCGTGCGCTGCGCCGGCGGCGCGGCGCCGGGTTCGCCCAGGTTGACGCGCCATTCAACGTCGGCTGGTCCAATCGGACCATTGGCGATCACCAGATAGCCATGACTGGCGATTTCGGTCAGCAGGTAGCGATAGCGGTTGCCGATGTTGGCGCAGGCACCGTTACCGAAGACCACGATCGGCAGGCGACCGTGCGCCATCGCGGCTTCCAGGTCGCGCGGGCGATAGATCGTGTGGCCGGGCAGGCCGCTTTCGCTTGTCATGGTTGCGGGCATTGCGCCGCTGCCACCAGCCTCGGCGGATGCCGTTGCCGCGGCGGTGCGGGCCGCGTCTTGCGGCGGCATCTCCTGTGCCGCCACGGGAGAGTGGAGCGGCAAGGCAAACGCGGCAACGGCAAGGGAAAAGGCGTGAACAGGCTTCATAGGTCACATTCCGGAAGGTTCGCGATAGGTTGACTGGGCGTTGAGGCGAATGGCCGCGTTGACCGCGCCATAGCCATCGTATTCGCGGCGCTGGACCACTTCGAAGAACACTCGCTTGGCTACGGCGCGGGTGTAGAACTGGAAGTATTCGCCTTCACCGTCGCGGTCGTAAAGGATGCCCAGCTCGCGCATCCGGGCGACCATGTCCTCAGCCAGACCGAAGCGTGCGGCGAGGTCATCATAGTAATTGGGTCCGATCGGCAGCAGCGGCAGGCCGGCCGCACGGGCGTTTTGCGCTGCGCTGAAGATATCATCGGTGGCAAAGGCAATGTGCTGCACCCCGGCGCCGAAATAGTTCTGGATGAAACGCGAGGTCAGCGACTGCACCGCGATCGAGCCATTCAGCGTGAAGCGCACCGAGCGGTCTGCGTTCTCCACCGCCTGGCTGTAGACCAGGCCCATCGGATCGGCGATTTCCAGCTGCGGGGTCTTACGCACGGCCAGCAGCGCTGAATAGTACAGCTGCCAGGTCAGGAATTCGGTATACTGCATCGCCTGGGCAATATGATCGACGCGGGTCAGATCGGCGCGCGGCGTAGCACCCGGAACGGGCAGCGGAAATTCGTCGGCCCACATGGCATCGCGGGTTGCCGCATCAACCAGGTAAAGCAGGCTGCCGCCAACGCCGCGCAAGCTGGGGATGTTCCATTCACCCGGTCCGGTAGCCTGTTCAAACCGCGGAATGTCCAGCGCTTCTGCACGATCCAGCGCCGCTTGCTGGTCAGGCACTGCCAGGCCGATTGCGCAAACCGAGCCGCCATGGACCATATCGAAGCTGTGCGCCAAACCCTCGGGTTCGGAATTGACCACCAGGTTGATCGCGCCTTGTCGCCATAAAGTAACGTCCTTGCTGCGGTGGCGCGCCACCGCAGCAAAGCCGAGCGCAGCGAACATGGAGCCAAACTCTGCCGCTTCCTCGTGACTGGCAGCAAACTCGATGAATTCCACGCCTAACGGATCGACTGCCGGCGGCATCACAGTCGGGCGGCCCAGCGCCCGCGCCGTGGCATCGGCCAGGAAGACCAGCGAACGCTTGCCGTCGCGGGCATTGAGGCTGGCCGAGCCGGCGCGGAACTGGTCGTTAAAGATTTCCAGGCTCCACCAGCCATCATACCCGGTGCGCGTGATTGCTGCGGCATATTCGGTCAGCGGGAATTCGCCTTGGCCGGGCATGCAGCGGAAATGGCGCGACCAGTTGAGCGGGTCCATCTCCAGAAACGGGGCATCGGCGACCTGGACGATGAACAGCTTGTCCGGCTTGATATCGCCAATGCTGGCCGATGGGATCTTGCGGGCGAGCGAATGGAAGCTGTCAAGCACCAGCCCGATCGCCGGGTGGTCGACATCGCGCACCAGCGCCCAGGCATCGCGGTGATCGTTAATCCGCCGCCCCCAGGCCAGCGCTTCGTACCCCACCCGCATGCCGTGGCTGGCTGCCAAGTCGCCCAATTGGGACAGGTCGTCGAGCATCCTTTGCCGGTCATCAAGGACATGCGGCGAGCAATTGGAGCACAGCAGGATCAGATCGGTGCCCAGTTGCTGCATCACGCCAAACTTGCGCCGCATCCGCTCGAAGGCGGCATCGCGCATGGTGTCGGGCATGCCTTCCAGGTCGCGGAATGGCTGGAACATGGTGCAGTTCAGACCCAGATCACGCATGATCTGCCCTACTTCGGCCGCCGTCTGGGGGGCGGAGAGCAGGTCGTTCTCGAAAATCTCGGCTCCGCCGAAACCTGCCGCGGCAATTGACTGCAGCTTGGCCACCAGCGGGCCGCTGAGCGAAACCGTGG
>JAZKFK010000418.1:0-5255 GCA_040386475.1 Pseudomonadota bacterium
AACACTTCGACTTCCGAGCCGACCGACAGGCCATGCTCGTCTTCGCCGCGCGAGAACTCGCGCAGGGCAATGCGGCCTTCAGACTTGAGGCCGACGTCGATCATGGCAAAGCCGTTTTCGATGGCGGTAACGGTGCCCTTGACCACGCGGCCTTCGAAGCCGCCGTCAGCGCCACCGAGTTGCTGGTCAAGGAGGGCCGCGAAATCATCGCGGGTGGGATTGGCAGTAGAGGCCATTATCGTTTCCTGTCTTCACTGGTTCCGGCCGCCGGGTTGGATCCCGGGGTCTTTCTCCGCCTTGCTGCACCATTGCAGCGGCGGGCCAAGAGGCCGAACTGCCCGCCCGGCCGGATTGCCGGGAGCAGGCGCCTTTGGGGCGGGGACATGGGCAGGGAAGCGAAAGCGGATATTCGGGCGTCGTTGCGCCCCCGGTCAGGAGAACGGACATACCGGCTTTGCGGCCTTGCCGGACATCCCTGTCCGTCAGACCCGGCGCGCCTAGGCGAAACGCCCCGCAAAGGCAAGGCGTTTCGCCTTTGACCCTCAGGCCGACTGGGCCAAACCCTACAGACCTGGAACACCTGGAACAGTGTCCAGGGAGAGGAAAACTGTACCTCCCGCGATAGCGTTGGGGGCAGGGGGCAACAAGAGTTGGCGGGGCGGATCATGGCGCCTGCGTGGAGCGGTGCCAACCTTGTAGGACAGCGGGAAAGCGCCGCC
Organism: Pseudomonadota bacterium; assembly: GCA_040386475.1. Classification (GTDB taxonomy): domain Bacteria; phylum Pseudomonadota; class Alphaproteobacteria; order Sphingomonadales; family Sphingomonadaceae; genus Alteraurantiacibacter. The sequence goes on from JAZKFK010000418.1 coordinate 720, forward strand.
TTGCTTGACAAGCCGCGCGGGCAGGAGTGACTTGCGGCCATGAGCCAGCTTGCCAGCACCCTCGGCGCCTATGCCGCCTATCACCGCGACCGGCGCAACGTGGCGACGCACCTGGTCGGCATTCCGCTGATCGTGCTGGCGGTGGTGGTGCTGCTCTCGCGGCCCGCATGGCCAGTGGGCGATATTGCGCTGACGCCGGCCATGATCCTGAGCGTGGCGGCGGCGCTGTTCTACCTGCGTCTGGACTTACGCTTCGGGCTGGTGATGGCGGGCCTGCTGGCGTTGAGCTGCTGGCTGGCGCTGCCGTTGGCGGCTTTGGCGACCGCTGTATGGCTGGGCTGGGGTGTGGGCCTATTCGTGGCTGGCTGGGCGATCCAGTTTGTCGGCCACGCGTTCGAGGGGCGCAAGCCAGCCTTTGTTGACGATCTGAAAAGCTTGCTGGTCGGCCCGCTGTTCGTGGTGGCCGAGGTGGCCTTCGTGATGGGCATGCGGCGCGCCTTGCAGGCGGAACTGGCGGCACTGCGCTGATTGGCCAATAGGCCGCCATCTTGAGGCTTTGCTAACCATGCCGGCGCTAGTGTCAGCGCCGGATGGGACGACATTACGGACTTGAGGCCCTGCGCGGCATTGCAGCCCTTGCCGTGCTGTGGGGCCATTTGTGCGAGCGGTTCGACCATGCCGGGCTGTTCTCCTTGCTGTCGGGCAAGACCTATCTGGCGGTAGACCTGTTCTTCATCATCTCGGGTTTCGTGCTCGCCCGCACTTATGAGCGCGCAATGCCCGCCACCACCGATTTTGCCGTGCTGCGGTTTCGCCGGCTGTGGGCGCCGGTGGCGGCGGGATCGGCGCTGATGGTCGGGCTGTTCCTGTGGGGCGGGATGTCCTGGCAGGATGGCGCGCTGTTGCTGGTGGCCGGCCTGGCCCTGATGCCTGGCCCTGCCATGGCCTTTGCCGCGAACCCACCGGCCTGGTCGATCTTCTTCGAATTGGTGGCCAACGTGCTGCACGCGGCATTGCTGGTGAAGTTGCGCAAGCTGGGGCTGGCGTCGGTCTTCGTGGGCGCCGTGGTGGTGCTGGGGCAGGGCAGCCAGATCGCCGGGCTGGATCTCGGCCTTCACGAACTGTTCTGGTGGGGCTTCGCGCGAGTGATCGCCTCGTACACGCTGGGCGTGCTGCTTTATCGCCTGAACGGCGAGCGCACCTGGCTGGCGGCGCGCTGGGCCTGGCCGCTGGTCATCGCCTATCCGCTGGCCCTGGCGCTGTTCCCCAACGGACCAGCGCCGCTGGCTGAAATGCTGTTTGCGTTCATTGCCCACCCGCTGCTGGTGCTGGGCGTGCTGGCGATGCCAAACCGGCGCGCGGCGGTATGGCTGGGCACATTTTCCTTCCCGCTCTATGCGCTGCATGCGCCTTTGATGATTGCGGGACAGCAACTGTTCGGAACCTGGCCGCTCGTGCTGTTGATCAGCGTGGCGGGTTCGGCCGTGCTGGGCCTGCTGGTCGATCCGCGTTGGCGCCGGCTGATGCTGGGCACGATTCGGCCTGCGCCAGTGCCTGCCAATCTCGCGACCATCCCGGCCTAGCGCGTCTCCAGCGCCTGTTCGACCAGGGCGATCGCGGCGGCGATGGCCTGATCCCGGTCCAAAGCGGAAGTATCAAGCGCCAGCGCATCGTCTGCCGCCAGCAGCGGAGCGGCGGCGCGCGTGCTGTCGCGGTGATCGCGGGCGGCCAGGTCGGCCTCGATGGCGGCCAGCGATACCGCTGCGCCGCGCGCCTGCATTTCCAGCCACCGGCGCCGGGCGCGGGCCGCCACGCTGGCGGTGACAAACAGCTTGGCGTCAGCAGCGGGGCAAATCACCGTGCCGATGTCTCGTCCATCCAGCACCGCGCCGCCCGGCTGGCCTGCAAATGCCCGCTGGCGCTCAAGCAAAGCCCTTCGCACAGCGGGATGCACCGAGACCCGGCTGGCAAGCGCGCCGGTTTCCTCCAGCCGCAGTGCGGGGTGGCCCAGCAGTTCCTCGGGAAATTCGCAGGCCGCCAGCGCATCGGCCTCGCTATCGGGATCGCCGTTGTCGAGCGCGACCTGATAGCCGACCGCGCGATAGAGCAGCCCGGTATCCATGTGCGGCAGGTGAAAATGCGCCGCCAGCGCCTTGGCAATGGTGCCCTTGCCCGATGCGGTGGGGCCGTCGACTGCGATGATCATGGTGTGCGCATTAGCGACGAACAGGGCGGTTGAGAACCGGCCATCGATTGTCTATCTGCGGCGATGCGGCGGCCACGTCCGGCGTGCCATCCGATCCCAACCTTTGGCGGGCAATCAAGACCGGGACGGCCCGGCAGCAATCTTTCTGATGAAGGAGAACTGTCGTGGCGTGGATGTATCTGGTCGTTGCCGGCGTGCTGGAAGTTGTGTGGGCCTATGCGATGAAGCTGTCCGACGGCTTCACTCGCCCGATCCCGTCCGTTGTCACCTTTGTGGCGATGATCTTCAGCTTCGGCCTGCTGGCACTGGCCATGCGCAGCCTGCCACTGGGCACGGCCTACACGATCTGGACCGGCATCGGCGCGGCCGGCGCGTTCGTTGTCGGAATCCTGGTGTTGGGTGAGGCTGCTTCGCCCTTGCGACTGCTGGCGGCAGGTCTGATCCTGGCGGGGCTGGTGCTGATGAAAGTGTCAACACCAGCCTGAAAAGCCCGTGTGAGAATCAGGCGCCCAGGCTTTCCATCAGCGCGATAAAGTTGGGGAAGCTGGTGGCGATAGGGCGCACGTCGTCCACCTCCACGCCACTTCCGCACACCAACCCGGCCACCGCCATGCTCATGGCGATGCGGTGGTCGAGGTGAGTGACGACTGCTGCGCCTTCTGCCGTTCCGGCCAGCGGTGCGCCGCCGGTGCCATGAATGGTCAGGCCGTCCTCACGCTCTTCCACCCGCGCACCCGCCAGCGCCAGCGCCTGCGCCATCGCGGTCAGGCGGTCGCTTTCCTTCACCCGCAGTTCGTCGAGGCCGCTGGTGACGGTGGTGCCCTCGGCCAGCGCTGCGGCCACGAACAGCACGGGAAACTCGTCGATCATGCTGGGCGCCACCGCCGGGTCGACGGTGATGCCGTGCAATTGCGAATGGCGCACGCGCATGTCGGCCACCGGCTCGCCGCCCACTTCGCGCAGGTTCAGGAAGGTGATCCTGCCACCCATGTTGTATAGCACCTCGAACAGGCCCGCGCGCGTCGGGTTGAGGCCGACATTGGCAATCAGCACGTCGCTGCCCGGCACCAGCAGCGCGGCCACCACAAAGAAGGCGGCGGAACTGGGATCGCCCGGCACTTCGATCACCTGCGGCTTCAGTTCGGCCGGGCCGGTGAGCGTGATGATCCGCTCCCCGTCCTTCTCCTCTACGGACAGATCCGCCCCAAAGCCCTTGAGCATCCGTTCGGAATGGTCACGCGTGGGCACCGGCTCGATCACCGTGGTGGTGCCCGTGGTATTGAGGCCGGCCAGTAGCACCGCGCTCTTCACCTGCGCACTGGCAACTGGCAGGCGGTAAGTTATCGGCACGGCGGGACAGATGCCGCGCAGGGTCAGGGGCAGGCGGCCTCCCTCGCTGGCTTCAAACTCTGCTCCGACCAGCGACAGCGGTTCGATCACCCGGCCCATTGGCCGCTTGCTCAGGCTGGCATCGCCCACGAAAGTCGCGGAAATTGCGTGGCTGGCGACCAACCCCATCAGCAGGCGAGTGGAGGTGCCGCTGTTGCCCATGTCGAGTGGTTCGGCCGGTTGCAGCAGGCCGCCAACGCCCACGCCGTTGATGATCCATTCGACGTTTCCGGCGCTATCCACCTGCCGCACGATCGTCGCGCCCATCTGGCGCATGGCGGCGGCAGTGGCCAGCACGTCCTCGCCCTCCAGCAGGCCCGTTACCCGCGTTTCGCCCACCGCCAGTGCGCCCAGCATCAGTGATCGGTGGCTGATCGACTTGTCGCCCGGCACGCGGATGCTGCCCTTGAGTGGCCCCATGGGCGAAAAGCGGCGCGGGGTAGCGTTTGTATCGGCGGGAGCGGACAAGGCAGGCCCTTCTGGCAGGCAGGAATACACTGGGGGATTTGGGGAGCGCCTTGCCAGTGCCATTGCCCTATGGCAAGGCGCTCCCCATCTGTGCCGCTCGTCTCTTACCCAAGGGACTTGATTTGCCATGGCGAATCGGGAAAGGGGCGCGCCTGCATTTTTGCGAATTTGACGCGCCCGCCTTTCCCATCTGCCGGGCGACAAGAGGAATTGATCATGGCCAAGCCTGAATGGGGTGCCAAGCGCAGCTGCCCCAAGTGTGCTGAACGTTTCTATGACCTGGGCAAGGATGACCCGGTTGTGTGCATCGAATGCGGCAACCAGTGGACGCCGGAACCGGTGCTCAAGTCCAAGCAGCCGATCCCGTTTGAGCAGGTCGAGAAGAAGGAAGAGCTGGTCGAGGCCGATACCGACCTGGCCGATCCCGATCTGGAAGGCATCGACGATGACGGCGATTCGCCGGACAACGATGT
>JAZKFK010000419.1:0-2959 GCA_040386475.1 Pseudomonadota bacterium
CCCCAAAATCTGATATCACTTTAATATCGAATTCGGAGCGCGAGTCAATGCGGAGTCAATCTTGGGTCAATGCTGCCTGATCGCCGCCAGGAAGGCATCGCCGTAGGCTTCCAGCTTCTTGGCCCCCACGCCTGGCAGCGCGCCCAGTTCGGATCGTGTGGCAGGGCGCAGCGTGGCCATGTCGCGCAAGGTCGCATCGTGGAACACGACGTAGGGGGGCACCCCGGCTTCCTTGGCCAGTTCGCGCCGCAGGGCGCGCAGGGCATCGAACAACGGATCGCCCACGGGATTGAGGCCAGCGCCGCTGTCCCCACGCTCGCGTTTCCCCTTGCGTTCGCTGCGCGCGGCCAAGGCCAGTTGCACCGGCAGGCCGCCTTTCAGGATGTCGCGCGCATCGCCGCCCAGCGCCAGCCCGCCATGCTCGGTCGGCACCAGGCTGCCGCGCGCCTGCAGCATCCGGACCAGCGGCTTGAGCAGTGGCGCCTCGTCCGGCGGAACGATGCCGAATACGCTCAACTGGTCATGCCCGCGCTGCTGCACCCGCTCGTCGATAGCGCCGGTCAGCACCTTCTCAATGTGGCCGAAGCCGAACGACTGGCCGGTGCGGTATACGGCCGAGAGCAGCTTCTGCGCCAGCTGGGTCACGTCGCGCAGGCCCGGCGCATCAAGGCAGTTGTCGCAATTGCCGCAAGTCTGGGGCGGGTTCTCGCCAAAGTGGCGCAGCAGGATGGCGCGGCGGCAGGTGCCGCTTTCCACCAGCGCGGCGGTGGCTTCGATCCGCTGCCGCTCACCCTCGCGCCGCGCGGGATCCACTTCAGCCAGCCGGTGGCGCGCACGGGCAAAGTCCTCCGCCGCCCACAGCATCAGCGCCGCGGCCGGATCGCCATCGCGGCCGGCACGCCCCGTTTCCTGGTAATAGGCCTCGATCGACTTGGGCACGCCGGCATGGGCCACAAAGCGCACGTCCGGCTTGTCGATGCCCATGCCAAAGGCAATCGTGGCGACGATCACCATGTCCTCGCTGGCCACAAACCGCGCCTGGTTGTCAGCCCGCACCTGCGGATCCAGGCCTGCGTGATAGGGCAGCACCTCGCGCCCGGTGGCCTGGGCCAGCTTCAGCGCCAGATCCTCCACCTTCTTGCGGGTGGGGGCATAGACGATGCCAGGGCCAGGCTGCTCGGCCATCAGCGCGGTGATCTGGCGGACCGCGCTTTCACGGTGACGCACGCCATAGCGGATGTTGGGACGGTCGAACCCGGCCACCACCAGGCCTTCGTCAGGGATGCCCAACTGCTGCAGGATATCGGCGCGGGTGCGCGCGTCGGCGGTGGCAGTCAGCGCCAGCCGGGGCACCTGCTGGAACATGTCCAGCAGGGGGCGCAGCAAGCGATAGTCGGGCCGGAAATCGTGGCCCCATTCGGATACGCAATGCGCCTCATCCACCGCGAACAGCGCCACTTGCCCTTCGGCCAGCATATCGCGGAAGTGCTGCTGGCTGGCGCGTTCCGGGGCCACATAGAGCAAGTCCAGTTCGCCGCTGCGGAACCGGTCAATCGTCTCGCGCCAGTCGGCATCGACACTGGTCAAGGTAGCGGCGGCGATGCCGTTGGCGCTGGCCGCACGCAACTGGTCATGCATCAGCGCGATCAGCGGCGAGATCACCACGCAGGTGCCCGGCAGCAGCGTGGCGGGCAGCTGGTACGTCAGCGACTTGCCCGCACCGGTCGGCATTACCGCCAACACGGATCCACCCGCCAGCACCCGCGCCACCACGCGTTCCTGCACGCCGCGAAAGGCCGGGAAACCGAACACGCGGCGCAACGCCTCGTGCGCGGCGGGCGGCGCATCAAGCGGGAAAGCGGCGGGACAAGTTTCTGCGACCAATTCCATTGCCCGGCTGCCTGCCACAGCCCCGCACTGGGCGGAACCGCAATGCGGCGCTTTGCCCCATTTAAATCCCCCACCCGGTCCGCTACCTTACGCAGCAAGCCCCCATGCGGAGAAGATGACCATGAAGAAGACCCCCACGAACAAGCTCCACCTGAAGCAGGCAGCGGCTATTGCCTTGGCCCTTATCGCACCGCTGGCGCTGGCGGCCTGCGGATCATCCACCGATGCGTCGGAAGATGCCGTGGCCGATACGGTGGAGATGCCGGCTGACGAGGCGATGGCCAACACGCCGCCGCCGGTGGCCGACCCTTCCGCACAGGTTGAAGCCGCCGACAGCGCAGTTGATTCGGCGGCCGATCCTGCCGCTGCAGCCGAAGCGCTGGTGGAAGGCGATGCGCCGCCGCCGGTGGACGCGGCACCCGACGCGGAATGAGGAAGCTGGGTTCAATCGCCTTCCTGCTGCTCGCTGCTTGCGGGGACAGCGGGGCGGCCCCCGGTCCCGGCGGGGTCAGCGTGGACGAGGCCGAAGCGCTCGACCAGGCGGCGGAAATGCTCGATTCGCAGCGTTTGCCGCCCGAGTTGCTGGAAGAGGGGGAGGGCGAGCCTGCTGCCCCTGCGCCTTCGGCCACTCCTTCTTAAACCCAGGCCAACGTAGGCAAAGAAAAAGGGCCGGCTCCGCGTGGCGGAACCGGCCCTCTATCTGTCAGCCTGGGCGCTAGGCCCTGGCCGCCCGGAGATTACTCCGAAGCAGCAGCCGAATCGACAGCCGAAGCAGCCGAGTCAACAGCCGAACCGGCCGAATCGACGGCCGAAGCAGCCGAATCAACAGCCGAAGCAGCCGAATCAACAGGAGCGGCCGATTCCATGGCCGAATCTTCAGCAGGAGCTTCTTCCGACGAGCAAGCAGCGAGGCCGAGAGCCAGGACAGCGGCCGAAGCCACAGCAACGATCTTCTTCATGATGTTTCCCCTTCAAGAGACAGGAGCAGCAGATGCCGCTCCGGATGAATGGGCTGAACGCCCCTTCGCGGGCTCATTTAGCGCATTTCACCGCAACGCAATAGAGAAAC
>JAZKFK010000420.1:0-2779 GCA_040386475.1 Pseudomonadota bacterium
GCTCCAGCGCCATGCCGCACAAGCGCAACCCGATCCTGACCGAGAACCTGACCGGGCAGGCGCGCATGATCCGCAGCTATGCCCTGCCGGCGATGGAAAACGTGGCCCTGTGGCATGAGCGGGATATCAGCCATTCTTCAGTCGAGCGGTTCATCGGCCCCGATGCCACGATCACGCTTGATTTCGCGCTCGCCCGCCTGACCGGCGTGGTCGACAAGCTGCTGGTTTACCCTGAACGGATGCAGAAGAACCTCGATCGCATGGGTGGTCTGGTTCACTCGCAGCGTGTGATGCTGGCGCTGACGCAGGCGGGCATGAACCGTGACAACGCTTACCGGCTGGTCCAGCGCAACGCGATGAAGGTGTGGGAATCGGACGGGCAGCTCTCGCTGCTGGAGCTGCTGAAGGCAGATGAGGAAGTGTCCGCCGCGCTGACCGCGCAGGAGCTGGAAGACAAGTTCAACCTCGATTACCACTTCAAACACGTCGACACGATCTTCGCGCGCGTGTTTGGCTGAGGCCAGTCTGGTTGAAGCCAGTTTGGTCGATCTGCGCACTGGGGTTCACAGGCAGGCGCTGACCGCCTAGGCTGTCGCCTGAATGACGTAACAGGGAGAGCCGCCGTGCAAGTCGTCCGCACGATTGTCTGGGTGCTGCTGGTAGTGGCGCTGGCGCTGTTTTCCATCGCCAACTGGACGCCCGTTTCCCTGCGCGTGTGGGACGGGCTGGTGATTGACACCATGCTGCCGGCGCTGGTGATCCTGGCCTTCGCGCTGGGCTTCGTGCCAATGTGGCTGCTGCACCGCGCGGCGCAATGGCAGGCCAAGCGGCGGATTGCCGCGCTGGAACTGGCGGCACGGCCTGTGCCGGTGCCCGTTGCCCCGCCAGCCCCACCTCCCCCCGCCCCGCCTTCGCTGGCCCCGTATCCGCAATCCGCCGAACCCGCCGCTTCGCCTGCCGAACCGGCCCCGCCGCCATCCCCAACCCTGGGCCCCGACGCATGACCAACCCGATCTACCTCGCGCTCGACATGCCGCGCCTCGATGTCGCCAAGGCGCTGGCCGAGAAGGTCAAGGGCCATGTCGGCGGCCTGAAGCTGGGGCTGGAATTCTTTTGCGCCCATGGAGCCCACGGCGTGCACGAGATCGCCCATGTCGGATTGCCGATCTTTCTTGACCTGAAGCTGCACGATATTCCCAACACCGTGGCCGCCGCGATGCAGGCAATCCACATGCTGGAGCCCGCCATCGTCACTGTCCACGCCAGTGGCGGTCGGGCGATGATGGAAGATGCCAAGGCCGCCGCCGGTGAACGAACCAAGGTCGTCGCAGTCACCATGCTGACCAGCCTCGATGAACGCGACCTCGCCAGGACTGGCGTGCAAGGCACCCCGCACGATCACGTGTTGCGGCTGGCAGAATTGGCCGAAGCCTCGGGACTCGACGGCATCGTGTGCTCGGGCCACGAAGTGGGCGAAGTGCACCGCCAGTGGAAGAAGGGCTATTTCGTCGTCCCCGGCCTGCGCCCGGCGGGAGCCGTCGTGGGCGACCAGAAGCGCGTCGTCACCCCTCGGCAAGCGCGCGACGATGGGGCATCGGTGCTGGTGATCGGCCGCCCGATCAGCCGCGCCGAAGACCCGGTGCAGGCCGCGCGCGACATCGAGGCGACGCTGTAGGGCTTGGCGCGCCCAGCCTGTTCGCTTAAGGCGCGGCCATGTCTCCACCCCTGATCAAGATCTGCGGCCTGCGCACGCCCGAAGCCATCTTTGCCGCCACCGAAGCCGGTGCCACGCATATCGGGCTGGTGCATTACCCGCCCTCTTCGCGGCATGTCTCGCTGGTGGACGCGGCAGCGCTGCGCAAGATTGTGCCCTCGTCGCTTAAAACCGTGCTGCTGCTGGTGAGCATGGAAGCGCGCGAGGCGGCCGAGGCGATTGCCGCGGTCAAGCCCGACGTGGTCCAGTTCCACGGCGCCGAAAGCCCGGAAGGCTGCGCCATGTTCCGCCAGATCGTGCCGGCGGAAGTGTGGAAAGCCGTGGGCGTGAAGGACGTGGGCGCAATGGCGCGCGCGCAGGACTATGTCGGCACGGTGGATCGCATTCTTTACGATGCTCCGGCGGTTACCATGCCGGGCGGCCAGGGCCTGGCGCTCGACTGGAAATTGCTGGCCGGTTACCCGCACCGCGCGCCGTGGGGGCTGGCGGGCGGCCTCAATCCGGACAACGTGGCCGAGGCGATCCGCGTGACGGGCGCGCCGCTGGTCGATGCCAGCAGCGGGCTGGAAAGCGCGCCGGGGGTCAAGGATATCGACAAGATCGCAGCCTTCTGCCAAGCGGCACGCGCAGCCGGATGATAGAGCATATGACCGACCAGAACCTCAATTCCTTCCGCAACCAGCCTGACGAGCGCGGCCATTTCGGCCAGTTCGGCGGTCGCTACGTGGCCGAAACGCTGATGCCGCTGATCCTCGACCTGGAGGCGGAATATACCAAGGCCAAGGCCGACCCCGCATTCCATGCCGAGTTTGACGACCTGCTGGCGCATTATGTCGGCCGGCCCAGCCCGATGTACTTCGCGCCCCGCCTTACCGAAGAGCTTGGCGGCGCACAGGTGTGGTTCAAGCGCGACGAGCTGAATCATACCGGCGCGCACAAGATCAACAATTGCGTCGGCCAGATCCTGCTCGCCATCCGCATGGGCAAGAAGAAGATCATCGCAGAAACCGGCGCGGGCCAGCACGGCGTGGCCACCGCCACCGTCTGCGCGCGCTTTGGCCTGCC
>JAZKFK010000421.1:0-8083 GCA_040386475.1 Pseudomonadota bacterium
TTGTCGAAGTTGTACAGCGGCTCACCCATGCCCATCATCACGATGTTGGTCAGCAGGCGGCCGTCGGAAGTGTATTCCGCAGCGTCTTCGTCCTCGTCCTCGTAGTCGAGGCCATTATCTGCATCGAGGCCGGCCATGGTCCCGCCTGCTTTTGGCCATTCGCCCAGTGAATCGCGCGCCAGCATTACCTGACCCACGATTTCGCCCGGCGTCAGGTTGCGCACCAGCTTCATCGTTCCGGTATGACAGAACCGGCAGTTGAGCGTGCAGCCCACTTGGCTGGAAACGCACAGCGTGCCCCGGCCGGCGTCGGGAATGAACACCATTTCATAGTCATGGCCATCGTCGGTGCGCAGCAGCCACTTGCGCGTACCGTCCACCGAATGCTGCGCCTCCACGATTTGCGGGCGGCCAATCACGAACCGCTCCGCCAGCCACGGGCGCATGGTCTTGGCAATGTCGGTCATCGCCTCGAAATCGGTCACGCCGCGATGGTACAGCCAGTGGAACACCTGCTTGGCGCGCAGTTTGGCGGCCTTGACGTCCAGCCCGGCAGCAACAAACTGTTCGGCGATGCGCGCCTTGGGCAGGCCGATCAGGTCCACGCGGCCATCTTCGCGCGGCGTGATGTCGCGCGCCACGGGAACCGGGTCAATCTGACCGGCGATCGGCATAAGGGCAGTGTCTGGCATGATGGCGGCCCCCTTATCGCAACGGCGCGAAATGCGCCAGCCTGTCATCGATCGCACGCGAAAGGAGCGAAGGTGACGCAAGGTTCCAGCGCTTGATCGCAACATAAGTGCGGTTCATCGATAGTAATGTTGCGCATTTGCAACGCTATTCTTGTTGTGTGAGGTTCAGGAAACCGACCCTGTTGTGAGCCATTCCACCTGTCCCGACACGGCCAGTCCGTGCGGCACAATGTGAATGGAGATTACAATGATCAAGGGTTTCGCACTCATCCTCGGCACCGTCTCGCTGGCCGCACTGGCCACCCCGGCTGTCGCGCAGGATGCTTCCAATTTTGATGGCCTGCACGTGGAAGGGCTGGTCGGTTACGACATGATGCGCCCCGGCAGCACCACCGATGTCGACAACAACGACGACATCGACCAGACCATCGAAGACGTGGCTTACGGCGTCGGCGCCGGCTTTGACGTTGCTATGGGCGGCGTCGTCATCGGTGCCGAGGCACAGTATGTACAGTCCGAAGCAGGCAGCGAATTCGACACCACGGGCGTAACCGGTTTCGGCGTGTCCAACGTGGAAGTGGGCCGTGACCTGTACTTCGGCGCACGCGTCGGCGTTCCGGTGACCGAGAACACGCTGATCTACGGCAAGGGTGGGTACACCAACACCAACCTGAACATCGTTTCCAGCGACAACACCACCGACACCGGCTCGAACGTCGATCTTGATGGCTGGCGTGTGGGCGCGGGCATCGAACAGGTCATCAGCCCGGGCCTGTTCGCCAAGGTTGAGTACGGCTATTCCAACTACGAAGAAGGCGAATTCGAAGCCCCCAGCGGCCTCGAGAGCGATCGTTTCGGCGTAGATCTTGACCGTCACCAGGTAATGGTAGGCGTGGGCGCCCGCTTCTAAGCGAGCGACAAGCTGACCGATGCGGGCCGGGAGGAGCGATCCTTCCGGCCCGTTTTCGTTTCAGGCCAAGGTCAGGTTCGGGCGCATCCAACGTTGGCGGCGTCGATGGCAGTGGCAGCGCCACTTAGCGGATAGCTGTCCGAGAAGGCGCGACCGGCCCGGTCGCGACCGCGCACCTGCATGGTTGTTGCCGCCCGCATGGCCGAGATGATCGCCGCATCGCCTGCCGCGTCCGCCGCCCAGGCGTTGCGTGCCGCCGCTGTCAGCGCAAAGCTTTCGCCGCCGACCACCAGCGTGACGCGGGCGCGTGGATCGACAGCGCGGGAGAGGCGAAAATGCACTTGTCCGCGCACTTGCCGGTCGGGCCAGGCCCCGATGCTGGCGAAACCCTGCGAACCGGCACCGTTGGCCTGCGCTGCGGCGATGGCATAGCAGCGCGGCACTTCGTCATCGCGGAAAGCGGCCCATTGGCCAAACACGCCCAGGCTGTCGCGCGCTGCCAGCGGAGCGGCCAGGACCAGCATCGGAACTAGCAGCAGCAATGGGATGTGGGAGCGGAAGGCAAGCCTCATGGCGCGTACTTAGCCTTGCTCGTCGGTCAGGTCGAGGTAGGCGGCCACGTCGTTATCGGTGGCCAGGAACAGGCCAGCCTGGACCTCCTCGCTTTGCTGGGCGGCGATGTGCAGCGCCTCTGCCAGCGGACCATAGAACAGCGTTTTGGGTGCGCCGCCCTCGGCCTCAACGTCGAGATGGTACAATCGTACCGTCGCATCGCCAAAGGTGCTGCGCATCAGTCGCGCTCCAACTTGGCGCCGTCGAGCAGGCGCGCGGCGCGGTCTGCTTCGGCCTTGCGCGCTGCCTTGGCGGATTTGCTTTCCCCGTGCAGCGCCCGGTTGGTTTCCGCGCTCGAGGCCTTGGTTGTACGCTCGCGCTGCTTGCGGGCCTGGCGCAGGTTGACCAATTCGGCCATCACGCGAGCCCTTCAGGATAAGCGATGGCGAGCACTTCCCACTCCTTTTCGCCGCTGGGCAGGCGCACCTTGCGCAAGTCGCCCACTGCCGCCCCGCGCAACGCCCAGGCGATCGGCGCGCTCCAGCCGATGCGGCCTTGCGCCGGGTCCTGCTCGTCGTCGCCTACCAGCGTGACCTGCTTTTCGGTATCGTCTTCATCAACCATGGTCACAGTGGCGCCGAACCACACCTTGCCCTTGTCCGGCTGGGCGCCAGGCTCGATCACCTGGGCTGATTTCATCCGCCGGGCCAAATGAGTCAGTTCGCGATCGATTTCACGCATCCGCTTGCGACCGTACAGGTAATCTCCGTTTTCGCTGCGATCGCCGTTGCCCGCCGCCCAGCTGACGATCTCGACAATTGCCGGCCGTTCGGTGCCCAGCAGGTGATCGTACCGCGCCCTCAGCGCAGCCAAACCTGCCGAGGTAATCGGGATGCTGGGGGGCTTGCTGGCCATTGCTTGCGGCCTAGCGCAGGAACTCGCGCAATTGCCGGGTGCGGCCTGCGTCCTCCGGATAAAGGTGTTCGTAGACCACGGCATTCTCCAGCACGCGTTGCACGTAGTTGCGCGTCTCGCTGAAGTTCATCTTCTCGATCCATTCCACCCAGCTGATCGCGCCGGTGCGCGGGTCGCCGTTTTCGCGCAGCCAGCGGTTCACGTTGCCTGGGCCGGCGTTATAGGCCGCCACGGCCAGCGGATACGAACCATCATAGGTGCGCAGCAGCCGCTCGATGTGGTTGGAACCCAGCTGCATCGAATAGGTCGGATCGTCGATCAGGCGGCTGGGCGAATAGGACATGTTGGCCCGGCGTGACTCTTCCTGCGCGGTGGCGGGCATGAACTGCATCAACCCGCGGGCGCCGGCATGGCTGACGGCGTTCTGGGCAAACTGGCTTTCCTGCCGGGCCAGCGAGTGGATCATGGTCCAGTTGGTACCCGGCGGTGTGGACAAGCGAGGGAAGCCGATCTGGGTAAACCCGTCATAGCCATCGGCCCCGGCGGCATCGGACAGGTTGACCGCCAGGTCGCGGCGGCCGATCTGGCGGGCCAACTCGGCCACCAGCAGGTGATCTTCCACGGTCGCGGCCTGGTTGGCCACTTCGCGATAGAAGCGGATGCCCACGGCCCACGGCGCATCTCGCGCAATTTCGGTCACGGCCTGCGTCAACGGCTGGTTCTGGAACGCGGCGCGCGCCTCGGGCGAAGGCTCCACTTGCGGCGCGGCGGCGAAAGCGGGCACGTCACGCCCCAGTGCATCCAAAGCCATCTGGCCATAGAACCGGTCAGGATAGGCGGCGGCCAACTCATAATAGCGGTTGGCTTCGGAAGTGTTGCCAGCACGCTGCGCGGCGAGGCCCGCCCAGTAGAAGCCCTTGGAACGGGTCTGCGGCGTCTTGGCGGCGGCACCATACTGGTAGAACAGCGGCGCGGCAGCGGCGCCATCGCCCCGGTTCCACAGCGCCTTGGTCCCGCCCAGCCACATCAGCGAAGTGAAATCGTCGCGGATCTTGTATTCGCGCAGCGAGATGTCCTCGCCCGGCGCGAAGGCGTCGAGAGCATTGGTGGCGATCCGCTGCGCGTCATGCGCATCGGCCACGCGCGCAGTGGCGAGCAGTTCCTCGATCCACGCGGTGGCATCGCGCGGCGGCGCGGCCAGCGGCTGGCGCGTGCCGAGCAGGCGGGCTGCATCGCCGGGGCGGCCTTCGGTGCGCAGCTCCCGCGCGCGGTTGTAGAGGTAGCCCGCATCGGTCAGCGCGGCGGGATCGCTGGTCGCCCCGTCACCGCCTTGCAGGATGGCCAGGCGTGCGGCGAACAGGCTGCGGCGGGCGCTGGACGTACGCTCGATCTGGCGGGCGGCGGCTTCCGCCTCGCGCTGCCACAGCAGGGCATCCATCCGCGCGTCGTGATCCTCGGAGGTCAGGCGGTCGGCGTACATGGTAGCGATAGTGGCTTCGGACACCTCGCTCATTTCCCCGCCGCGCCAGGCGGCCAGCGCCAGTTCGGTTGCCCGGTCAGGCTCGCGGCCGACCAGCGCCATTGCGTAATGCGCCCTGGCGAAGTTGGTGACCGGCGGGAAGCGGTCGAAGAAGCCCAGCAGCGTGTCGTTCGGCACGAACTCGCGGCGCAGGCGCTGTTCGGCGCGGGCGCGCAGGGCGGCCTCATCCGGGAAACCGGGGTTGGTCACCAGGAACCCGGCATAGCGCGAGAACGGCAGCGCCGCGCTGCGATCCTCGTACAACTGCTGCCACGTGGCGATCTCGCGCGCCATCGGACCAGGGGCCTGCGCCACCATGTTGGCGCGCGCTGCATCCCACTCGCCCGCTTCCTGCGCGTGGGCGGCCAGCGGCACAACCAGTGCAGATCCGAGCATCAGGGCAAAGGCAATCGGACGAACCATGCTGGACATTGTGGCTAGCGGATCCTTATCAGGCGCTGAACGGTGAACCGGGCGATTCCGGAGACTGGACGCTCCCCCATTTGGGGGAGCAGCGCAAGAGGTAGCAACATGTTCTTCGGCTCGATTCCCGCTCTGGCGACTCCTTTTCGCGATGGAGCGTTTGATGAGGCGGCCTATCGCCGGTTCGTCGACTGGCAGATCGACAACGGCTCCACCGGTCTGGTCCCTGTTGGCACTACCGGTGAAAGCGCCACCCTGGACAACGACGAACACCACAAGATCATCGCCACTTGCGCCAGCCAGGCGGCGGGCCGCGTGCCGGTGATCGCGGGCGCGGGGTCGAACGACACGCAGACCGCGCTGTGGCACATCAAGGAAGCGCAAGTGGCCGGGGCCGACGCCGTGCTGCTGGTAGCGCCCTACTACAATCGGCCCAGCCAGGCTGGGTTGCTGGCGCACTACAGCTACCTGGCCGAGCGCAGCGAACTGCCGATCATGCTGTACAACGTGCCCGGCCGCACGGTGACCGACATCCTGCCCGAGACGGTGATTGAACTGCACCGCCGCTTTCCGGACAGGATCGTCAGCATCAAGGACGCCAGCGGCGACCTGACTCGCGTAGTTACTCACCGCATGGGTGCAGGGCCGGGCTTCAACCAGATCAGCGGCGACGATCCGCTGGCGCTGGCGGGCTATGTGCTGGGCCAGAGCGGCTGCATCAGCGTGACCGCAAACGTGGCGCCTAAGCTGTGTGCCGAGTTCCACACGGCGGCTCGCAGCGGTCACTACGAGACGGCCCGCGCGCTGAACGAGCAGCTCTACCCGCTGCACCGCGCCATGTTC
The DNA here is from genome assembly GCA_040386475.1 of Pseudomonadota bacterium. Classification (GTDB taxonomy): domain Bacteria; phylum Pseudomonadota; class Alphaproteobacteria; order Sphingomonadales; family Sphingomonadaceae; genus Alteraurantiacibacter. The sequence continues at coordinate 5,855 of JAZKFK010000421.1, forward strand.
ACCGATGCCAGCCCGGCTCCGGCCAAGTACGCGCTCAGCCGCATTCACGACTGGTTCGCGCCCGATGTGCGGCTGCCGCTGGTGGCATGCTCGGATGCGGCGAAGGCGGCGGTCGATGCGGCGCTGGAAGGGCTGGGACTGGTCTGACGGCCTGTCGCTTCAGGCGTCTGTTGCCAAGGGCTTGCTGACAACCTGGAACACCTGGAACAGAGTTCAGGGGCGAAATGTCAGCTTGCTGGGAAAAGTGTCAGCTTGCGGCTGGAAAGCGTCAGCTTATCCGCAGGCTGAGGAGTGGCCGTGCGGGTCGGGCGCTGGGGGATTCGACGAAGTCAAAGAGCTGGGTTTCCGCTGCCACTGGTCGAAGGGTGTAGGCAAGAGACTTGGTTTGCGCAGAGACGCAGAGCCCCGAAACCTTCGTTCTTTGATCACCTGAGGGGATCACCGCCAACGCGAGCAAGCTCAGGCCGCCAGACGCGCACCGTTGCGGCCGCCGTGCTTCACTTCGTAAAGGGCAAGGTCTGCCGCCTCGAACAGGGCGCGGCGGTCACCGTGCGGCGGCAATGCGGCAATGCCACAACTGATCGTCACGCCCATCTGGCGACGATCGGTGGCAAATACCTGTGTTTCATGGACGCATTTGCAGATCCGCTGACAGGCGGCCAGGGCGGCTTCCGGTCCGCCGCGAAAAAGCACCGCGAATTCGTCCCCGCCGATGCGCCCCACGGCATCATCCTCACGCACATGGGCGCCAATAATCTCGGCCACGACCACCAGCACTTCATCGCCAGACGCATGCCCGTAGGTGTCATTGACGGTCTTGAACGTGTCCAGATCAATCAGCGCCAGCGTGACCGGTCCCGTGCCGCACAGCGCCTCCTCGACTTGTCGCTCGAAGCCTGCGCGGTTGAAAACCTGGGTCAGTTCATCGGTGTAGGCACGCCGCTGCAATTCATCATTCTGGTTTCGCTGGCTGGTGATGTCACGCAGGGTGACCACTGAACTGGTCAGGCATTCCTCGATGACAATCGGCGTCATGCTGCCTTCGATCCAGGCCCTGTTACCGCCTGACAGCTGGAATTCGAGCGATCGGGCGGCGGGGAGCAGCGCGCATTCCTGGGCATCGAGCATGGCCAGGGGCATGGCCACGCGCTGGGCCAGTTCCACGATGTTGCGGCCCACGATCTCCCGGGCGGACAAACCCAGCATCGCAACCGTGGGACCGGCGCAAAACGTGCAGCGACCCTTGGCATCGAAGCTGAGCATCACATCCTTGCCGTGCATCAGGAGTTGCCGGAGCATCTGCTCTCGGTCCGCAAGGCGCGCCGTCGCATCGCTTCGCGCCGTGACAATTGTTACCACGACCATGCCTGTCGCCAGCAGAACGCCGAGGTAGATCTGGAAGAAGGCCGCTTTGCGGGCATCGTCCACCGCAATCAGGTTGAGCGGGCCGTAACCGTTCATCGTGACGCTGGTAGCGACAATGGCCACAATAACCACCGCGACCATCACGCCGGTCCTGCCAAGCCACACCGCCACCATCACCAGCGCCGAGACGGGCAGGAACAGCAGCGGCAATTTTTGCAGGGAAAAAGTGACGTGGACTATCAATGAGAAAGCCAACATTACCGCCGCCATATTGCGGCGCTGGACGCGGCTAAGCTGCTGGAGCGATTCCATCAGGCTGCCATCGAATGCGGCCTTCAGCAGCGGCGTACCGACCATAAGGCCCAGCGAATTGCTGGCAAACCAGCGGATGAAGGAGGGTGCGTAAGGCTGGTCGTAAAGCCACCAGGAGACTAACGATCCAAGCGCCGCGCCGATCGTCGGTGCAACCAGTCCCGCCCATAGCAGGAAACGGCCCAACTCGCCGATATTGGCCAGAGGATTGCGGGCGATATTCGTGCGGATCAGGGTTGCAGCGATCCAGACCTGCCCGATGTTTGCGGCGCCATACAGGATATGCGACCAATTGAAGCCGCGGGTAACATCGTTGGCGAGGTGATTGGCAACCAGGCCTGCCAGGATCACGGGTGCCCAGCGGCTGCGCGGCAACCCCAGCAGTGCGGCAAGTACAATCGCGTCAGCGAGCCAGACAGCAGCGTGGTTGCGGCCATTGCTGGACGCAAGGATCGTGGCGCTGGCGACGATGAAATACAGCACGCCGATCTCCACGGCGTGTCGATAGGGCGCCTGCCAGCTGCGGTATTGCCTGATGAAATGTGCGACCAT
>JAZKFK010000422.1:0-1709 GCA_040386475.1 Pseudomonadota bacterium
TGGCCCACGGTGCCGCGGATGCCGTCGGTGCCGAAATAGGTTCTGGTCATGAAGTGGATTTTCAGTCTTTGTGGTGTTCCATGGCGGCCATCGCATCGCACACCTGCAATGCGGCCAGCGTTTCCTTGACATCGTGCACGCGCACCACGCGCGCGCCGCGCTCCACCGCCAGCACGGCCGCCGCCAGGCTGGGCGCCAGCCGCTCGTTGACCGCGAGGCCGGTGACGCTGCCCAGCGAAGACTTGCGCGACCAGCCCGCCACCAGGGGGTAGCCGGCCGCCAGCAGCTCGCTCTGGCGCGCCAGCAGCGCGAAGTTTTGTGGGGCGGTCTTGCCGAAGCCGATGCCGGGGTCCCAGGCGATGCGCGACGCATGCACCCCCGACTCGCGCAGCAAGCGCGTGGCTTCCTCGAGGAAGGCGCGCACCTGCGTCACCGCATCGCCTTCCATCGGCGAGCGCTGCATCGTGCGCGGCTCGCCGTGCATGTGCATGAGGCAGACACCGCAGCTGTCATGGGCAGAAACAGCTTCAAGGGCGTGCGGCTGGCGCAGCGCCCAGATGTCGTTGATGATGTCGGCGCCCATTGCGAGCGCCTCTCGCATCACGTCGGGCTTGTAGGTATCCACCGAGACCGGCACGCCGAGCTTGAGCGCTTCGCGCAGCACGGGGCGCAGCCGGGTCAGCTCTTCCTCCAGCGACACGGGTGGTGTACCCGGCCGGCTTGATTCCCCCCCGATGTCCAGGATATGGGCGCCTTCCAGCAGGAGCTGTTCACAGTGCGCGAGGGCAGCGCGGGTGGTCGCATAGCGACCACCGTCGGAAAACGAGTCGGGCGTGACGTTCACGATTCCCATGACGCGCGGCTGCCCAAGGTCAATGAGGTAGCGGGAGGTTTGCCAGTGCATGGCGGCGATTTTGCCGTGACTACTCAAGAAAAAAGGGGCCGCGAAGCCCCTTTTGTTTCCTGTTTCAGTCAATCACGCGGTAGTCGGTGCCGGATCGGCGACCGGCGATCCACCCGAATCGCCACTGCCGCTGCTGCCCGATGGGGGCGTGCGCGGCGTCCAGTCCTTTGGCGGACGTGGCACCTTGCCGGCCATGATGTCGTCGAGTTGCTCGCGGCCAATCGTTTCCCACTCGAGCAAGGCCTTGGTGATGGCTTCGACCTTGTCACGATTGGTTTCGATGATGCGGCGCGCCAGGGCGTACTGCTCATCAATAATTCGCCTGACTTCCGAGTCCACCTTTTGCATCGTCGATTCGCTGATGTTCGTGGTCTTGGTGACGGAACGGCCCAGGAACACTTCGCCTTCATTGTCGGCATAGACCATCGGGCCCATCAGGTCCGACATACCGTAACGCATGACCATGTCGCGTGCGATGGAAGTCGCGCGTTCGAAGTCATTGCTGGCGCCGGTGGTCATCTGGTTCATGAACACTTCCTCGGCGATACGCCCACCGAAGAGGCTGGCGATGTTGGCCAGCATGTATTCCTTGTCTTGCGAATGACGGTCTTTTTCGGGCAGGTAGAACGTGACGCCCAGCGCACGGCCACGCGGCATGATCGTGACCTTGTGCACCGGGTCATGCTTGGGCGTGTTCAACATCACGATGGCGTGCCCGGCCTCGTGGTAGGCGGTGTTTTTCAGCTCTTCCGCGTCCATCACGGCGCTCTTGCGCTCCGGACCCATGAAGATCTTGTCCTTGGCC
>JAZKFK010000423.1:0-2009 GCA_040386475.1 Pseudomonadota bacterium
TTCAATCACCATGCCCTTTTCCAGCGCCTTGGCCATGTCATAGATGGTCAGCAGGGCGACAGAGGCGGCCGTCAGCGCTTCCATTTCCACCCCGGTCTTGCCGGTCAATGCGGCGGTGGCGGTTACGGTGATGGCCGCCTGGTCTGTGGTGTCCGCCAGCGTGAAATCCACCGTCACCGTTTCCAATGCCAGCGGATGGCACAGCGGAATCAGTTCGCCGGTTTTCTTGGCCGCCATGATCCCCGCGATCCGCGCCGTGGCCAGTACATCGCCCTTGGGTCCGGAGCCGTCGCGCACGGCGGCCAGCGTAGCCGGAGCCATCACGATGCGGCCTTCAGCGGTGGCTGAGCGGCGCGTTTCCGCTTTGCCGCCGACATCCACCATGCGGGCCGCGCCTGTGTCGTCGAGATGGGTAAGTTTGCTCATCCGCCGCCCATGCCAGAACACCCGCCGATTGGACAGAGCCGGCATGAGCAGCGAACTGCCAGGTCAGTCGACCAGGTTGGCAGGCACCTTGCCGCCGTGTGCCTGCAGCTGCTTCATCAACTGCTTGTGCAGCAGGATGTTGTCGTCGGCCGAGCCTTCATAACTGGTGTTGCCGAATTCCTCGGCCAGTTCCTTGCGTTCCGCATAGCTGGCATCCGTGCCGACCAGCTTCATCAGATCGACAATCGAGGTGCGCCAGTTCAACTTGTCCGCGCCGAGCCTGGCATCAAGCACAGATTCAATATCCACCAGTGGCGCCACCGGCTTGTCGAGGTTGGTCGGCTTAACCGCAGGCGCACCGGGGGCGGGTGCGGCCCTGGGTGCCGGAGCGGGGGCTGCCTTGGCTTCGGCCTTGCCGAAAATTGCATCCTTGATCGAACTGAAAATACCCATGGTGCTCTCCTCTGGTGCCATCAGCCGAAGCGATCAGCGCTTCAGCTGGCTTGGCACTAGAATGGAGCAGTCAGGCGTCGGTTCCGGTCAGCAACCGGCGCGTGGCCGCCGCCACATCATCCTGCCGCATCAGGCTTTCGCCCACCAGGAAGGTGCGCACGCCGTGGGCCGCAAGGCGCAGGCAATCGGCGTGGCTGTTGATGCCGCTTTCACCAACAAGCAGCGTGCCAGCGGGCGCCAGGGGAGCCAGTCGCTCGGTCGTGCCAAGGTCGGTGACGAAACGCTTCAGGTCGCGATTGTTGACCCCAATCAGGCGAGATTTGAGGCGTGCGGCGCGCTCCATCTCGGCCTCGTCGTGCACTTCCACGAGAACATCCATGCCGCGTTCCAGCGCGGCGGCCTCGATCTCGGCCATCTGCGCATCGTCCAGCGCGGCGACGATGATCAGAATGGCATCGGCGCCAATGGCGCGGGCCTCGGCCACTTGCCAAGGATCGATCATGAAATCCTTGCGCAGGACCGGCAGGTCGCAAGCTGCGCGGGCGTCCATGAGATAATCTTCGTGGCCCTGGAAATAGGGCGCGTCGGTCAATACCGAAAGGCACGCTGCGCCGCCCTGCTGGTAAGCCAGAGCATGCTCCGCGGGGCGAAAATCGGCGCGGATCAGGCCCTTGGAGGGGCTGGCCTTCTTGATTTCGGCAATAAGCGCGAAGCCGGTGGCGGCCCTGGTGCGCAAGGCCGCCTCAAATCCGCGCGGGGCAGTCTGCTCGGTGGCCTGCCGGTCAAGGTCTTCCAGCGTGGCGAGCGTCTTGCGCAGCGCCACTTCTTCCGCCTTGGTGGCGCAGATCTCGGTCAGTTTGTTGGTCATTTGCAGGCCGCTACCCAGCAGTCGAGCAGGGCCTTGGCAAGTCCCTTGTCGATGGCCTCGGCGGCTTCTTCCACGCCGCTGCGCCAATCGCTTGCCTCGCCCGCCACGATCAGCGCGCCCGCCGCGTTAAGCAGGACGGCATCGCGATAGGCACCATGTTCGCCCTGCAGCAGGCGGGTGAGCGCGGCGGCATTGTAGTCTGCCTCACCGCCACGGATCGCCGCCAGCGGGTGGCGCGGAAGGCCCGCATCCTCGGGCGAAA
>JAZKFK010000424.1:0-2701 GCA_040386475.1 Pseudomonadota bacterium
GCCCAGGCAAACACCGCCTGGAAAATCACGAACAGCAGGCCGAACAGGATCAGCGGCCCGGCCCACGGATGCAGCAGCACCTTGTCCAGCTTGGCGTGCAGCCGGTGAACACCGCTTTCGGATAGCAACGCGCCCGCAGCCATCGCGTGCGCGGCTACCCGCCGCTCGATCAGGCCCAGCTTCTCCACCTTGTGGCGCAGGCGCATGTCCTGTTCGTGAGCAGAGGCAATCGCCTCGGTCAGCAGGCCCAGCCCGCGCTTGCGCACGGCCACGGTGGGCACCACCGGCACGCCCAGCGCAACGGCCAGCGCCGCAGGGTCGATCACCAGCCCGTCACGCTCGGCCATGTCGACCATGTTGAGCGCCACCACCGTGGGACGGCCCAATGCGATGATTTCCTGCGCGAAGACCAGGTGCTGTTCCAGGTTGCCGGCATCCAGCACCACCACCAGCGTATCGGGCATGGGCTCGCCCGGAAACTCGCCCATCACCACGCGGCGGGTTACTTCCTCGTCCGGGCTGCTCGCGTCGAGCGCGTAGGAGCCGGGCAGGTCGATTAGGTCGACACTATGGCCGCCCGGCAGTGCAAGGCGCCCGCTTTTGCGCTCCACCGTCACGCCGGGGTAATTGGCGATCTTCTGGCGCGCGCCGGTCAGCGCGTTGAACAGCGCGCTCTTGCCGGCATTGGGATTGCCGACCAGCGCGACCACGGCGGGGGTGGTGGCAGCGAACGGATTGGCGGGTGCGTTCACAGTTCGCGCACCGTCATCGCGCGGGCATGCACCCGGCGCAGGGCCACCGTCATCCGACCGATCATGATGGCGATAGGGTCCTTGCCGCCAAACACGCCGCGATGGGCAATGGCCACGCGCGCGCCCGCATCGAACCCCAGCGCCTGCAGCCGCTTGGCCTCCTCAGGCGCGAGCATTGACCAGTCCACCGAGACGATCTCGGCACGGGTCAACGGGGGAAGGGTGTCGAGTGTCATGGGCCAGGTTCTCTCGCAGCGGCGGTGCCAGACCCAGCGCCTAATTGCAACTGCCTCGCAATAGAATGATCGCGATCAATTCAGGACGAAAGTCACCCACCCCCAACCCCTGCCGCCAGCGGGAGGGGAGAAATGGCCGCAGCGGGGTGACTAAAGGTCGAGCAGGAAAGCGCTAAACCGGTTCGCGACCAGCGCACCGCAAGGGCGACCGCCCGTCCGCAGGTGCCCTGAAGCGAAGCGGAACGAACAGCATCGAAGGATCGCAGGCCCGGATGGGCCTGCGAAATTCAAGAAGAGGGATACCGCAGCCGACCGAGGAACCGTGCCACATCGAAATGTTCGCGCTGTCCGCCGCCCAGCAGCTGAGCCTTGGCCTTCTCGAACTTCATCACCCCGTCGATCCGCCGGTCGAGGAAGGCCCGGCTGTCAGCCTTGTCCTCGCTCTCGTCATTGACATAGACGCCCAGCGAGGCGGCATAGATGCCCGCCAGGATCGCACGCTTGGAATAGTGGTTGTAATCGGTGGCCGTATCGCCCGCGAGGCGCCACATCACGTCGGCGCTGTGCCAGCCAAGCTTGATCGCGCGTAATGCGTTTTGCGGCATGGCCTGGATCGCCAGGGCGCGGGCAATCGCCTCTTCCATGCCGCACAGGTGATCGAGCCGGAACCACACCAGCGCGGCAATCCGCTGGCGGATCTTCATGGTATCAAGCGCGCCATCGGCAAAGTGCGCCAGCATGGCGGCATCGACGCTTTCGACAAAGGCAGCGATCATGTCCATCGCGCCGCCGGGGAAGGCCAGGCGCGCCACGGCGGGATTGGTGCCACGCGCTTCGGCAGCAGCCACCAGCGCCGCATCGGTCCACCCGTCAAATACCGCAGCGCGGGCGATCTCGGGAGCCAGCGCCAGCCGCAAGCCGGCCAAAGAATGATCGGGCGAATGATCAACAGTCGCTTCGGCAGCGGCGCTGGCCATCAGAAGCTGGGCCCGTATGTCGCCGCGCCGCCGCGCTGGCTGGCGGGCCGCTCAAAGCGGGTGATCGCATCGTTGGTGGCATCCGTCGCGCCGCGCAACCGGGCATAGTCGCGCGCCGAACGGCCCGAATTGTCCTTGCGATCGGGATCGGCGCCCGCCTGCAGCAGCACGCGCATCATATCGGTGTTGCGGCTGTGCACGGCGAACATCAGCGGCGTTTCGCCCGATGCATTGGCCACGTCCACCCGCGCGCGGGCGGCGAGCAGGGCCTCGGCCCCTTCGGTATAGCCCACCTGCACCGCCAGCATCAGCGGGGTGACGCCCTGGTTATCGGCCAGGTTCACGTTGGCGCGCTGGCTGATCAGGTAGCTGAGCCAGCTGGAATCGCGCGCGGCCACCACGATGTGCAGCGCGGTGCGCCCGGTGGAAAGGTCACGCGAATTGATCACGGTGGAGCCGGGAACGTCGACCATCTCGGTGACCTTGCCGGCGTCCTCGTTGCGCTTTTCGATGGCGCGGAGGAACTCGGTGCCTTCTGAAAGCATCTGCGCGGTGGCCGGAACGGCCCAGCCGGCAAGGATGGGGCCCGCGAGGGCAACTGCGGCGAAAAGTGTACGAATGGCGACCATGGTCAGCCCAAACTCCCTGCTTGAAATTGTGCGGACATTGTCTGCCCCTAAGGGGATTCGTCCTTGCCGCTCTCGCGTTAGCAGAGCATGAACCGGCTTGCCATGTT
>JAZKFK010000425.1:0-6314 GCA_040386475.1 Pseudomonadota bacterium
GGCGGCCGTGCTTGGCGAGCAGCGCGTCGAGCGCAACGGCTTGCGCCTCGGTGCGCGGGTAACCGTCAAAGATGGCGCCCGTGCCCTCGCCCATCGCGGCCAATTCGGCATCGATCAGGTCGGACACGATCTCGTCGCTGACCAACTGGCCCGCTTCCATCACGGCCTTGGCGCGCAGGCCAACCGGGGTACCAGCCTTGACCGCGGCGCGCAGCATGTCGCCGGTGGAAAGCTGGCGCATGCCATGATGCTCTACCAGCAGCGTCGATTGCGTGCCCTTGCCCGCACCTGGCGGTCCCAGAAGGATGATGTTCATCGCGTGCCCCTCTTCCCCGCAGTGCGCAGTTCCCTTGCGGGCGGTTAGCGCAGCCGGCCCTTCAACTTGGCCTTCTTGATCAGGTCACCATACTGGTGCGCCAGCAAATGCGACTGGATCTGGCTGATGGTATCCACAGTCACGTTGACCACGATCAGCAGGCTGGTGCCGCCGATGAACTGGTTGAACCCGCCCTCGCTGAGCAGCAGCTGCGGCACAACGCACACGATGGTCAGGTAAATCGCCCCGATCACGGTGATGCGAGTCAGCACATAGTCGAGATACTCAGCGGTGCGCTTGCCCGGGCGGATGCCGGGAATGAACCCGCCATTCTTCTTCAGGTTTTCCGACGTGTCTTCCGGGTTGAACACCACGGCAGTGTAGAAGAAGCAGAAGAAGATGATGCCGGCGGCATAGAGGCTCTCGTAGAACAGCTGGCCGGGCGACAGATACTCGTTGATCGTCTGGATCGCGCGGAAGGCCGAGCTGTCGGTCTGCACCGATGCTCCGGCGAACTGGGTGATCGTCAGTGGCAGCAGCAGAAGCGAGCTGGCAAAGATCGGCGGGATCACGCCCGCGGTGTTGATCTTCAGCGGCAAGTGGCTGCGTTCCGCCTGCATGCCGCCGTTCTGCGTGGCCCGCTTGGGATACTGGATCAGCAGGCGCCGCTGGGCACGCTCCATGAAACAGATGAAAAGGATCAGCAGCACGATGACTACGATGATGCCCAGCACCGTGGCCACACCGATGTTGCCTTCGGAATAGCCCGTGAACAGGTTGCTGGTGAAAGTGGGGAACTGCGCCACGATGCCCGCCATGATGATCAGCGAGGTGCCATTGCCAATGCCGCGGCTGGTGATCTGCTCACCAAGCCACAGCAGGAACATGGTGCCGCCGGTCACATTGATGATCGTGGTGATGTAGAACAGCGTGCTGGGATCGACCGCGATGCTCTGTGCGTCGGCGTTCCGCGCCACAATAAAGCCCTGGACGATACACAGCAGTACGGTGCCGTAGCGGGTGTACTGGTTGAGCTTCTTGCGCCCCGCCTCGCCTTCCTTCTTGATCGCCATCAGCGCCGGATGGAGCGAGGCAGCCAATTGCACTACGATGGAGGCGGTAATGTAGGGCATGATACCCACCGCGATCAGGCTCATGCGTTCCAGCGCGCCGCCGGAGAACATGTTGATCAGGTCAAGCATGCCGCCGCTGGTACGTTCGTTGAACGCGGCCAGGGCCGTGGCATCGATGCCGGGCAGCGGCACGAAGCTAAGGAAGCGGAACACGATCAGCGCACCGATGGTGAACCAGATCCGCTGCTTGAGCTCGGTGGCCTTGCTGAAGTTGGCAAAGCTCAACGAGCTGGCGAGATTGTCGGCGCGTGATGCCATCGTGTTACAAATGCCCTGATAGTGATCCCGGGATCTGGGACGCCGGCCTAGCGGCCATCACGGTCATGTAGGGGGCGCCGGGCCGAATGTCGAACCCGGCGAAGGGCAAAAATTTCTGCCCACCCCCGATGACTGCAAACCTACTTCGTCTTTTTCGAAGCTGCCTTGTTGATTTCGCGACGGGCGGTCTTCTTCTCATGCTCGCTGGGCTTTTCGGCGGGCAGTTCAACCGAACCGCCGGCCTTTTCAACCGCAGCCAGCGCGCCCTTGGACACGCCTTCGACCTTGAAGCTGAGCTTGGCCGAGAACTCGCCCTTGCCCAGCAGCCGCACGCCATCCTTGCCACCGCGCGCCACGCCGGCCGCCTTCAGCGCCGCATGGTCGATCACGGCCTTGGCATCCAGCTTGCCGGCATCGACCAGCTTCTGGATCATGCCCAGGTTGACCTCGGCAAAGTCCTTGCCGAACGGATTGTTGAAGCCGCGCTTAGGCAGGCGCATGTGCAGCGGCATCTGGCCGCCTTCGAAGCCCTTGATGGACACACCCGAGCGGCTCTTCTGGCCCTTCTGGCCACGGCCGGCAGTCTTGCCCTTGCCCGAGCCAATGCCCCGGCCCACGCGCATGCGGTTCTTGCGGGCACCTTCGTTATCGCGGAGTTCGTTCAGTTTCATGGTATTGCACTCGCTTTCGCTATGTTCGCGCTGGAAATGAAGGTGGCCCGGTATTCCCCGGGCCACCTTAAGTCAATGTGTCGTCTAAGCCCGCAAGGGCTCAGTCGATGATCTGCACCATGTGCGGCAGCTTGCGGATCGCGCCGCGCACTTCCGGCGTATCTTGGCGTTCGACCACCTTGTTCATCTTGTTCAGCCCCAGGCCGATCAGGATTTCACGCTGCTTGGACGGACGACGGATCGGGCTGCCGATCTGCTTGATCTTGATGGTAGCCATCTATCTTACTCCGCAATCGCGTCGGCAGCGGCTTCAGCCTCTGCCACGCTCGCACCGCCGCGACCCAGCAGGTCGGCGACCTTCTTGCCACGACGCTGGGCAACCGACTTCGGTGAAGTCTGCGTGGCCAGCGCGTCGAAAGTGGCGCGGATCATGTTGTAGGGGTTGCTGGTGCCGATCGACTTGGTGACCACGTCGGCCACACCAAGGCTTTCGAACACGGCGCGCATCGGACCGCCGGCGATGATGCCGGTGCCCGGAGGCGCCGAGCGGACATTCACCAGGCCGGCACCGAAGTGACCCTTGCCATCGTGATGCAGCGTGCGGCCTTCCTTCAGGGGAACGCGGATCATCTTCTTCTTGGCAGCAGCGGTCGCCTTGTTGATGGCTTCCGGCACTTCGCGGGCCTTGCCGTGGCCGAAGCCGACGCGGCCCTTGCCGTCACCCACCACGACCAGAGCGGCGAAACCGAAGCGCTTGCCGCCCTTCACCGTCTTGGACACGCGGTTGATGTGCACGAGCTTTTCAATCAGCTCCTCGCCACCGTCGTCGTCGCGACCACCGCGGCGGTCATCGCGACCACCACGGCCGCCACGGCCACCGCGATCGTTGCCGCCACGGTCATTGCCGCCGCTACGGCCACCACCGCCGCCGCCACGGCCACCACGGCCACGCGGCTGGGTGGGTTCGGCGCTATCGGTCGACTGAAGGTCTGCGGCCACGCTGCCGGTTTCGACAGCCGGGTTTACCTCGTTGGTGTTTTCATCAGCCATCATCAGAACTCCAGCCCGCCTTCGCGAGCGGCATCGGCCAACGCCTTGACGCGACCATGGAACAGGAAACCGCCGCGATCGAACACGACAGTCGTCACGCCGGCCTTCTTGGCAGCGGCAGCGATGTCCTTGCCGACCTGGGTGGCAGCATCGATATTCGCGCCGGTGGACTTGATGCCCAGGGTGCAGGCTGCGGCCACGGTGCGGCCCGCCTTGTCATCGATGATCTGCGCATAGATGTGGCGACCGGTGCGGTGAACCGACAGGCGCGGCTTGCCGGCAGCGCGCTGACGCAGTGCAGTGCGCACGCGGCGGCGACGGCGTTCAAAGAGAGAAAGCTTGGCCATCTTACTTCTTCTTCCCTTCCTTGCGGAAGATAAACTCGCCGCGATACCGCACACCCTTGCCCTTGTACGGCTCGGGCTTGCGCCATTCGCGGATCTCGGCAGCAAACTGCCCGACCTTCTGCTTGTCGATCCCGGAGATCTCGATTGTCGTCTGGTCCGGGGTCTTCACCTCCAGGCCTTCGGGCACGGGCAGGTCGACATCGTGGCTGAAGCCGAGCTGCAGCTTGATCATCGTGCCCTGCGAGTTGGCACGATAGCCAACGCCGGTGATGTTGAGCACCTTGGTGAAACCCTGGGTCACACCTTCAACCAGGTTGGCCACCAGCGTGCGGTGGAGTCCCCAATGGCTGCGAGCGGCCTTGCTGTCATTGGCCGGCGCGATCGTGATCGTGCCGTCTTCCAGCTTGTAGGTCACCAGTTCCGACAGGCCAAGCGTCAGGGTGCCCTTGGGACCCTTGACGGTCAGCGTGCCGTTAGCGATGTCTGCCGTCACGTCACCAGGGATGGCGACCGGCTTTTTACCGATGCGGCTCATCAGAATACCTCCGCCAGCACTTCGCCACCGACGTTCTGGGTGCGCGCTTCGGCATCCGAAAGCACACCCTTGGGCGTCGAGACGATGGTGATGCCCAGGCCATTGCGCACTACCGGCAGTTCCTTGGAACCCGAATAGACGCGGCGGCCGGGCTTCGACACGCGAGCGACGAACTTGATCGCCGGCTCGCCTTCGAAGTACTTCAGTTCGATGCGCAGCGCCTTGTGCGGACCCGAGTTGTCCTCGCTGTAGCCACGGATGTAGCCTTCGCGCTGGAGCACTTCGAGGACGTTTGCACGCAGCTTGGAAGCGGGCGAAAGGACGGAATCCTTCTTCGCCTGCTGGCCGTTGCGGATGCGGGTGAGCATATCACCCAGGGGATCGGTCATAGCCATTCGTCAGATCCTCACCAGCTCGACTTCGTAACGCCCGGGATCATGCCATGATTGGCAAGATCGCGGAGTTCGATGCGGCACAGGCCGAACTTGCGGTAATAGCCGCGTGGGCGGCCGGTGGTGGCGCAGCGATTGCGCACACGGGTGGGGTTGCCGTTCCGCGGAATCTCGGCGAGCTTCAGGCGGGCGATCAGACGTTCGCTCTCGTCGAGCGCCTTGTCATCGGCCACAGCCTTCAGCTTCGCGTACTTTGCCGCGTACTTCTTGACGAGCTTCTTACGACGCTCGTTCTTGTTGATGGAACTCAGTTTCGCCATTGGACTTAAGCTCTCCTAGGGCCGCTTACGCGGCTGCTTTCTCGGCGGCTTCTTCAGCCGGGAACGGGAAACCGAACAGGCGCAGCAGCTCGCGCGCTTCCTCGTCGGTTTTGGCGGTGGTGGTGACAATGATATCCATGCCGCGGACCTTTTCGATCCGGTCGTAGCTGATCTCCGGGAAGATGATCTGCTCCTTGATGCCCATGGCATAGTTGCCATTGCCATCGAAGCTCTTCGGATTCAGCCCGCGAAAGTCGCGGATACGGGGCATGGCGATCGTCACCAGGCGGTCGAGGAATTCGTACATCCGGTCGCGGCGCAAGTTGACCTTGCAGCCGATCGGCATGCCATCACGCAGCTTGAATTGCGCGATCGACTTCTTGGCCTTGGTGATCACCGGCTTCTGGCCGGCAATCAGTTCCATTTCCTCAGCGGCGGTCTGGACCTTCTTCTTGTCCTGACTCGCCTCGCCCACGCCCATGTTGAGCGTGATCTTCTCGAGGCGCGGAACCTCCATGTGGTTCTTGTAACCGAACTTCTCGGTCATCGCCTTGATGATCCGCTCGTTATAAGCGGTCTTCATGCGGGGGGTATAATCAGCCATCGATCTTCTCTCCGGACTTCACGGCAACGCGAACCTTCTTGCCGTCCATGGTTTCGAAGCGGACGCGGGTGGGCTTGCCGTCCTTGGGATCAGCCACGGCGACCTTGGAGATCGACATCGGCGCCGCAACGCGGTCAATGCCGCCCTGCGGGTTTGCCTGGCTGGGCTTGCGGTGGCGGGCGGCGACATTCACGCCGTCAACAACCAGCTTGCCTTCCTTGGGCAGCACTTGCGACACGGTGCCGGTGCGGCCCTTGTCCTTGCCCGAAAGCACGACGACCTTGTCGCCCTTCTTGATCTTGGCGGCAGCCATCACAGCACCTCCGGAGCGAGCGAGATGATCTTCATGAAGCCCTTGGAGCGCAGTTCGCGCACCACCGGTCCAAAGATACGGGTGCCGATCGGCTCCTCGTTCTTGTTGACCAGGACAGCGGCGTTGCTGTCGAAGCGGATCACGCTGCCATCGGCGCGGCGCACGTCCTTGCGGGTACGCACGATCACGGCACGGTGCACGTCACCCTTCTTCACGCGGGCGCGCGGCTGGGCTTCCTTGATGGAAACCACGATCACATCGCCGACCGACGCGGTGCGACGCTTAGAGCCACCCAGTACCTTGATGCACTGGACGCGCTTGGCGCCGCTGTTGTCCGCGACGTCGAGATTGGATTGCATCTGGATCATCGATCCG
>JAZKFK010000426.1:0-3147 GCA_040386475.1 Pseudomonadota bacterium
GCGGCAGACCGCACCGGCCACGCCATGCTCCACGCGCTGTACCAGCAGAGCCTGAAGTACGACGCGGACTTCTTCATCGAATACTTTGCCATTGACCTGATCATGGTGGGCGAAGGGGCCGACAAGAAGTGCGTGGGCGTGATCGCCATGTGCCTGGATGATGGCACGATCCACCGCTTCCGGGCGCAGGCCGTGGTGCTGGCGACGGGTGGCTATGGCCGCTGCTATTACACCGCCACTTCGGCCCACACCTGCACGGGTGACGGCGGCGGCATGGTGCTGCGCGCGGGCTTGCCGTTGCAGGATATGGAGTTCGTGCAGTTCCACCCCACCGGCATTTACGGTGCGGGCGTGCTGATCACCGAAGGCGCACGGGGCGAGGGTGGTTACCTGACCAATTCCGAAGGCGAGCGGTTCATGGAACGCTATGCCCCCTCGGCCAAGGATCTGGCCAGCCGCGACGTTGTCTCGCGCAGCATGGCGCTGGAAATGCGCGAAGGGCGCGGTGTGGGGCCGGAAAAGGACCACATCTACCTGCACCTCGATCACATCGATCCCACGGTGCTGGCGCAGCGCTTGCCGGGCATTACCGAAAGCGGCAAGATTTTCGCGGGCGTGGACCTGACGCGCCAGCCGTTGCCGGTGACGCCCACGGTGCATTACAACATGGGCGGCATCCCCTGTAACTACCACGGCGAAGTGGTCACCATTGGTCCGGACGGCAATCCCGACCACGTGGTGCCCGGCCTGTTCGCCGTGGGCGAGGCGGCCTGCGTGTCGGTCCACGGGGCCAACCGGCTCGGCTCCAACTCGCTGATCGACCTGGTGGTGTTCGGCCGCGCGACGGGCCATCGCCTGCGTGACCTGTTGCAGCCCAACGGCAAGCAGGACCAGCTGCCCGCCAACAGCGCCGATTTCGCGCTGGGAAGGCTCGATCACTTCCGCAACGCCAGCGGCGGCTCGCCCACCGCGCAGATCCGCAACGATATGCAGAAGACGATGCAGAAGCACGCCGCCGTGTTCCGCGATACGGCGCTGCTGTCCGAAGGCGTCTCGCTGATGGCCGATGCCAACAAACGACTGGCCGATGTGCGCGTGACTGACCGCAGCCTGATCTGGAATTCTGACCTGATCGAGACGCTGGAACTGGATAACCTGATGGCGCAAGCCGTGGTCACCATGCACAGCGCCGAAAACCGCAAGGAAAGCCGCGGCGCCCACGCGCACGAGGATTTCCCTGAACGGGATGACGCGGGCTGGATGAAGCACACCGTGGCGTGGTTCGATGGTTGGGGCGGCTCAGGCGGATCGGTGAAGATCGATTACCGCCCGGTCCACGAATACACGCTGACCAGCGATATCGAGTACATCAAGCCGAAGAAGCGGGTTTACTGAGGGGCGGGGGCCTCTGCCCCCGTTGCTGCCTTCACCCGGTTCCACAGTCGATTTCCGCTGCCGCCCACGTGGTCGGCCAGCGTGAACCCGTCCAGGTGCGCCAAGAAAGCCTCAAGCGCGCCGGCAAGGGCTGGCTTGAGCTGGCAATTGCCCGAAATCGTGCAATCACCGCCCGTGCCCATGCACGAGACGAAGCCATCGAACCGCTCCAGCTTGCGCACCACCTGGCCGATGTTGATCTGGGCCGGATCGCGCGCCAGCCGCAAGCCACCGCCGCGTCCGCGTTGCGTTTCCACCAGGTCTTCGGCCTGAAGTGCCTGCACCACCTTGGCCAGGTGGTTGCGCGAAATGCCGTACCAGGCGGCAATCTCGTCGATCGTCCACTGGGTGCCAGTGCCGCCCAGCAGCATCAGCACGCGCAGCGCGTAATCGGTGTGGAGGCTCAACTGCATTAAACAAGTATATTAGATATTGCTTTTAGCTGCAAGGGGATTAAACAGGCATTGTATTTACCTCTTATGAGTCGCCAGCAATGCACAGCGAAACCCAAACGGCCCCCGATCACCGCGCCCACGTTGCCGCGATCCGCCAGCGCAAGTACGCCGAAGCTGCGGCAATCGGCATCGACGAAGCCCTGGTCGACCGGGTGGTGGAGCAATTCTACGCCCGCATCCGCACCGACGACCTGCTGGGCCCGATCTTTGCGGCCAGGATCAATGACTGGCCGCCGCATCTTACCAAGATGAAGCAGTTCTGGCGCTCTGTCCTGCTGGGCAGTGGCGAGTTTTCCGGCAATCCGATGGTCCGCCACCGCGCCATCCCCGGCCTTTCAGAGCATCATTTCAGCCACTGGCTGACCTTGTTCTACCAGACCCTGCGCGAGGAATGCGCCAAGTCCGAAGGCGCCGAGATGTTCGGCCAGCGGGCGCGGATGATCGCGGAGAGCCTGCTGATCGGTGTCGAAATGGAGCGTGACGGATCGATTCCGCCCGCCAACAACAGGAGCCTGCCCCATGTTTGAACAGCTGCGCGCCTTTCCCGTCGAATATGCCGAAAGCGCCGACCGGGAGGACTTGCCAACGGATCCGGCGGAGCGTCTTCAGGGCGACCTTTCGGTAGATGCCACGGCTTTGCCAGCCCAGCCGGAAGACCGCCGGTTTGAACTTCCGGGCAGCGTCTGGGCCGGGATGCTGGCCAGCTATGCGGTGTTCTTCGCCAGCATCACGATGGCCACCGGCGGCAGCGGGCGCGCGGTCTTCGCCATCATCATCAGCATCCTCTACACCGCGATGTTCTTTGGCGTGGCGCGGATCATTGCCCGGCAGGCCGGACCCGATGGCAGATCACCCTTGCTGCGCGGCAAGCCACTGCAAACCTGGTGCGGTCCGATGGACAGCACGGCCGTCTATGGCCAGATCCTGGTGGTGCCGATGGCCGTCGCTGGTTTCGGCCTTGGCATTGCCGTCATCTGCGCCGTGGTCCTGTAATGGCTGAACCTGTTCCCGAAGGGTTCGTGCTCGTGCGCGAGATCGGGCCGTTCGATGCCACCACCTTGCCACGTGGCCTGCTGTCCCAGCACCGGTTGAAGCCCGGTCGCTGGGGCTGGCTACGCCTTCGGGAAGGGCAGGTGCGGCTGGTGTGGGAAGATGGATCGGGGGACGGCGTGGACCTTGTCGCCCCGGCTTCGGCGATGATCCCGCCCGAAGTGCCGCATCACCTGGAGTTGCGCGGGGATGTCCGGCTGGACCTTGC
>JAZKFK010000427.1:0-4114 GCA_040386475.1 Pseudomonadota bacterium
CGTTGTGGGTGTGCAGGCTGATCACCGCGCTTTGCCGGTTGGGCAGGTTGCGGCAGAAATACTCGATCTGGTCAGCGTAGATGTTGGGCGTTGCCGCCTCGATCGTAGCCGGCAGGTTGAGGATGATGGGATTGTCGGGCGTGGGGCCGACCACCTGCATAACCGCCTCACACACCTCCAGGCTGAAATCGAGTTCGGCGGTGGAGAAGGTTTCGGGGCTGTATTCAAACTGCCACCTGGTGCCGGGGCGCTTGGCCGCCTCGTCCACCAGCCATTGCGCGCCCTTGACCGCGATCTGGCGGACCTCGTCCTTGCTCATGCGGAACACGATGTCGCGCCACGCCGGACTGACCGCGTTGTACAGGTGGACGATGGCCGAATGCGCGCCTTCAAGGCTCTCAAAGCTGCGCTTGATCAGGTCTTCGCGCGATTGGGTGAGCACCTGGATCACCACATCCTCTGGCACCTTGCCTGAGCGGACGAGGCCGTTGATGAAATCGAACTCGGTGGCGCCCGCGCTGGGGAAGCCAACTTCGATCTCCTTCACGCCCACTTCCACCAGCAGGTCGAAGAAACGCTGCTTCTTCACCGCGTCCATCGGATCGATGATCGACTGGTTGCCGTCGCGCAGATCGGTGGAGAGCCAGCGCGGCGGTTGCGTGATGGTGCGCGAAGGCCACTGGCGATCCGGCAGGTTGACCTGCGGGAAGGCGTGGTATTTTCGGCTCGGGTCCTTGAGCATCGGCATGGGAACTGCCCTTATCGCTTAAACGCCGCGCGGCAAGTGGCGCGGCTGGATTTCAACTGTGGTGAAACGGCCCTTAGGCAGTGTCCCGGCGCCAAACCCGCATGGGCGCGCACGGGCAATAGCACGCCTAAGGGCGTGTTAGTCGAAGCAGCGATAGGATTTCGCGAGTGCTCATGCGAGCATCATATGCGCATTTGGTTACCAAATGTCCAGCGCACCAACAGCAAAGCGCGCGATTCCCGGGAGGGAACCGCGCGCCGTGCGAAGGCTGCGAGGCAGGTTTACTGCTTCTCGAATGCCACGCTGATGTTCAAATCGATGTCATCACCGATGCCAAAGGGGATGCCCCAGGCCATGTTCCATTCCGACCGCTTGATCGTGGTCGTGCCGTGGAAGCCCAGCGTTTCCTTCTGGCTCATGCCGTTCTTTCCCATGCCGACCAGCTCGGCCTGGATGGTGACCGGCTTGGTCACGCCGTTGAGCGTCAGATCACCCATGATGTGCGCAGTGGTGGCACCAGTGGAGTGCACCGCGGTGGACACGAATCGCGCGGCGGTGGGGTTGGGGCCGAAGAAATCGGCGGCGCCGCCGTTCTGGCCGGCGCGCAGCAGGTGGTCCTTCAGGCCGGCGCTGGGCACGGTGACCGAAGCAATCGGGATGGTCACATCCAGCGTGGTCGCGCCGATGTTGGCGGGATCGATGGTCAAGGTACCGGCTACGTCACCGAAGATGCCGTAGTAATCGTTGAAGCCCAGGTGGCTGACTTCGAACCCGACCAGCGAGTGCGCAGCATCGGTGGCGTAGGTGCCGGCAGTGGCGGCGGCGGGGTTGATCGCCGGGGCGGGCGGGCCAGCCTGGGCATGCAGGGCGCCAACGGCGACAGTGGCAACGCCAGCGGCGGCGGCGAGGGAAAGCAGGGTCTTGCGCATAGGGGATCCTCTCGGAGAAATGTCCGACACCCAGTCTGGCGATGCGAAAGGCCATTGTCCAGCATCCGCGACGGGCAGATTGTCGCGATTTGTCGCTTTTTTTGCCGGAATCAAAAAGGCCCCTGCCCCAATCAACGATGGGGCAGGGGCCTTTCGATTGGTCGGGTGACCGAAAAGCGGCGGCGACTCAGTTCTTGGCCTGGTCAACCAGCTTGTTCTTGCCAATCCACGGCATCATGGCGCGCAAGGCAGCACCAGTCTGCTCGATCGGGTGAGCCTCGGCAGCCTTGCGGGCGGCTTTCAGTTCAGGCTGGCCGGCGCGGTTGTCGAGCACGAAGTTCTTCACGAAGCGGCCGCTCTGGATGTCGGCCAGCACGCGCTTCATTTCGGCCTTGGTCTCGGCGGTGATGATGCGCGGGCCGGTGGTGATGTCACCATATTCGGCCGTGTTGCTGATCGAATAGCGCATGTTGGCAATGCCGCCTTCGTACAGCAGGTCCACGATCAGCTTGGTTTCGTGCAGGCACTCGAAATAGGCCATTTCGGGGGCGTAGCCGGCTTCCACCAGCGTTTCGAACCCGGCCTGGATCAGGTGGGTGATGCCGCCGCACAGGACAGCCTGCTCGCCGAACAGATCGGTCTCGCACTCTTCCTTGAAGTTGGTTTCGATCACGCCCGAACGGCCGCCGCCGACGCCCGAAGCGTAGGCCAGCGCCACGTCATGCGCGTTGCCGCTGGCATCCTGGTGCACCGCGATCAGGCACGGCACGCCGCCACCCTTCTGGTATTCGCCACGCACCGTGTGGCCGGGGCCCTTGGGCGCGATCATGATCACGTCGATGTCGGCCGGCACTTCGATCAGGCCGAAGTGGATGTTCAGGCCGTGAGCGAAGGCGAGGGCGGCACCGGGCTTCATCTTGCCCTTGATGTCGTTCTCCCAGATCGCGGCCTGGTGCTCGTCCGGTGCCAGGATCATCAGGATGTCGGCCCAGCCGGCAGCGTCCTGGTTGCTCATCACCTTGAAACCAGCGCCTTCGGCCTTCTTGGCCGAGGCCGAACCGGGGCGCAGCGCAATGGCCACGTTGGCGCAGCCGCTGTCACGCAGGTTCTGTGCGTGGGCATGGCCTTGCGAGCCGTAGCCCAGGATGGCGATATTCTTGCCGGTGACCAGGTTCAGGTCGGCATCAGCGTCGTAATAAACCTTCATGGAACAATTCCCGTCTTTCGTTCTCGTCGTCCCCGTCAATGCGGGGAGTAAAATTCGCGGTGGTGCCTCTAGCGGGATTTCCGCCTTGGGGCGAAGGGCAAATGTGATCTTTTTTGAAACCGGTTCTGGTCGGCTCCTTAGGCAGCCTCTGCGCCGCGCATCATGCCGACTACGCCGGTGCGGCCAACCTCGACCAGCCCAAGCTCGCGCATCAGGGTTATGAAGCTGTCAACCTTGTCGGGCGGGCCGGTGATCTCGAAGATGAAACTGCCGGTAGTGGTGTCGACCGGACGGGCGCGGAAAATGTCCGCCAGCCGCAGGGCTTCCACGCGCTTTTCGCCCACGCCGGACACCTTCACCAGCGCCAGTTCCCGCTCCACGTGCGGGCCGGCGGCGGTCAGGTCCACCACGCGGTGCACCGGCACCAGCCGGTCCAGCTGCGCCTCGATCTGGTCGATCACGTGCGGCGGGCCATTGGTGACGATGGTGATGCGGCTGACCGAGTGGTTTTCCGAGATATCGGCCACGGTCAGGCTGTCGATGTTATAACCGCGCGCGGTGAACAGCCCGGCGATCTTGGCCAGGATCCCGGCCTCGTTATCGACCGTGATGTTGAGCACGTGACGCTCGGCTTCGGTTTGCTTGATTTTCATCATCTGATCCTCACACCAAAGCCTTGGCTTCGTCGTCCAGCGTTCCCGCCACATCGTCGCCGTACAGCAGCATTTCGGTATGCGCCGCGCCGCTGGGGATCATCGGGAAGCAGTTGGCGTGCTTGGAAACCATGCAATCCACCATCACCGGCCCGTCATGGTCCATCATCGCCTTGATGCCGGCGTCCAGTTCGTCCTCGGACGTGATGCGGATGCCCTTCCAGCCATAGGCTTCGGCCAACGCGACGAAATCGGGCAGGCTGTCACTGTAGCTGTTGGAATAGCGGCTCTCATAAGTCAGTTCCTGCCACTGGCGGACCATGCCCATGTATTCGTTGTTGAGGATGAACACCTTGACCGGCAGGCGGAACTGGCTGGCGGTGCCCATTTCCTGGATGTTCATCTGGATGGAGGCTTCACCGGCAATGTCGATCACCAGCTTGCCCGGATTGCCCAGTTGCGCGCCAATGGCGGCGGGCAGGCCATAGCCCATCGTACCAAGACCGCCGCTGGTGAGCCAGCGGTTGGGATCCTCGAACCCGAAGTACTGCGCGGCCCACATCTGGTGCTGGCCGAC
>JAZKFK010000428.1:0-15442 GCA_040386475.1 Pseudomonadota bacterium
TCGACCACGTAGACCGCCCAGCCGTGGCGCACGAACCAGTGCACCCAGCCTTCGCGGCCATCTGCGGTGCCGAGGAAGTCGGTCCCCTGGCCCCCACCGCCGTGGATCATCACGATCGGCAGGTCGTGCTGTAAATCCAGCGGAATCCAGTATTCAACGTACTGCTGCCCGCGCAGCGCCTTGCCCGCCTGCGGGTGGTCGATGATCTCGCCTCCCGTCCAGAAGAACCCTTGCGCCGCCAGTCGCAGCGGATTGGCCTTGCCGGCCTCATGCAGGTCAGCGGGACGATAGCTGCGGGTCAATGCAACGTCCTCAATGGATCTGGCCCTTCCGGTCGCGGATGTTGATGGCCACCCGGTCGCTGGGGTCAGCATCGGCCCAGCGCGAATTGGGTCGCAGCACGTCACCGATCACCTTGTAGGCAAATAGCATCAGCAGCGCGCCGCTTTCGGGGTTGGTGTCCAGCGCCTTGATGAAGCCGAGGTCTTTCTGCCGCTGCTCGGGGTCTTTCTCCTGCAACATGCGCTTGTTCTCGGTCGCCGCCGGGGTGACCACTTCCCAGAATATCCGCCGCCGCTCGTCAGAGAAACGCTGGAGGATGCTTTCGTCCTCCTCGCCCTTCAGCACCGCGCCCAGCACATCGGCCAGCACGATGCCGGTCCATAGTCCGCTGGTCAGGCCCAGCCCGCCGCACGGGTTGGTGGCGTGCGCGGCATCGCCCGCCAGCAGCACGCGGCCTTTCACCAGCGTTTCGCCCGCGCGCTGGTGCAGCATGTATGGGCTGGCCGAGACGATTTGGTAGTCCTTACGCCCGCGCATGAACCATTCGTACCGCTGGTGGATGCGCTCCTCAACGGTCTCCTCCGGCAGGGCGGAATCTTCCATATAGGTGCAGCGCCAAAGCCCATCGGTATCCAGCTGCGCGATCACCGCCATATTCACCGGATCGCACACGAAGTTGGCCTGTTCATAGCCCAGCTCGTTGAACGGGAACTTCACGTTGGTGGCCACGAACCGCTCGGGCCAGGTGTGGCCGGCAAACTCGATCCCCGCCAGCTTGCGCACGGTGGAGCGCGCGCCGTCGCAGCCGATCAGCCACTTGGCGGCGAATTGCTCTGCACCGTGTGGCCCAGTGACTTGCGCCACCACCCCGTCCGCGTTCTCGGTAAACGAATCCAGCTCGCGCCCGAACAGCACGTCCACGCCCAGCCTTTGCGCATGTTCCATCGCCACGCGGGCAACCTCGTGCTGGCCCACGTGCAACTGGTAATCGTACTTGATGCCTTCGATCGGTTCAGTGACCACCACCGAGCTGTAGCCAAATTCGGGCACATGAGTGCCGAAGGCACGGTTGCGAAAGCCGATGGCCTCCAGTTCGTCGAGGATGCCCAGTTCCTCCAGCACCAGCAGGGTAGAGGGGAAATAGACCGCCGCGCGGGGGCTGTTGATGATGGTCGCCTCGCGCTCGATCACCCGCACGCTGGCACCGGTTTGCGCCAGCGCCAGCGCGGTGATCATGCCCACCGGGCCGGCGCCGACGATCAGCACATCGGTTGGGGTGCTCATTGCGCTTCCGCTGCGGCCAGACGCGCCGCTTCTGTCAGCACATAGGCGCGCACCGCCTCGATCTGCGTGTCGTCCAGCCACGGGCTGAAGCTGATCATCCCGCGCTGCGTCAGCGTGCCGCCCGCCACCACGGATTTCCATGCCGCCGCATTGGTGGCCACCGGGCTGCGCATCAGGTTGGGGTTGACCGGGCCATTGTGGCAGATGGTGCAGAAGGCCAGGTATTGCGCCTGCCCTTCGGCCACTTGCGCCGCGCTGAACGTCTCGGTGGAACTGGCATAGGGCGGGGGCGTGTAAGGCGGCAGTTGCGGCAGTTGGCCGGTGCCGCCGATGCGGAACACCAGCAGCATGCCGGTGGCCGCCGGGCGGCGCATCTGGTCGCTCTGGCTGGCTACGCCCATCGATCCGCCATAGCCCGCCAGCACGGCGACATATTGCACCCCGTCGGCGCGGAAGCTGATCGGCCCCGCCATGATTCCGCGTTCCTGCTGGAAGGTCCACAGTTCCTTGCCATCGCGCGCGTCATAGGCGTGGAAGGTACCGTCAGCCGTGCCCTGGAACACCAGGTTGCCGCCGGTGGCCAGCGTGCCGCCGCTCCACGGCCAGTCACGATCAACACCCCACACCTCGCGCTGGTTGACCGGATCCCACGCCACAAGGCGTCCCTTGGTTTGCGCGGTCATGTAAGCGCGGCGGGCTTCGGGCGTGTCACCGGGGACAAGGCCATCGGGCGGAGCCATGAAGTTGACGCCCGTGTTCCAGCGGCCGATGTGCCGCTCGAAATTCGCATCGTCGGACAAGGCGGCCGGCACCTGCATGGAGGGGATATAGACCAGCCCCGTCTGCGGCGAATAGCTCATCGGGTGCCACGCGTGGGCGCCAAGGCCCGAAGGCGTGATCAGGTAAGGCGCATTGGCAAACCGCGAGCCTTCCCGCTCCACCGGGCGGCCGGTGGCAATGTCGATCCGTTCCGCCCAGGTCTGGTCAGTGAATTCCTCGGCGCTGATCAGTTTACCATCGCTGCGGTCGATGACGTAGAAGAACCCGTTCTTCGGCGCCTGCATCACCACTTTGCGCGGCTGGCCGTTGATGGTCAGGTCGGCCAGCGTCATCTGCTGGGTGGCGGTGTAATCCCATGTCTCGCCGGGATTCAGCTGGTAATGCCACTTGTAGGCCCCGGTATCGGGATCCAGCGCCAGGATACTGGTAAGGAACAGGTTGTCGCCCACGCCATCGCTGCGCACGCGGTGGTTCCACGGGCTGCCGTTGCCCACGCCGATCAGCAGCTGGTCGAAATCCGCGTCATAGACGATCGAATCCCACACGGTGCCGCCGCCGCCCAGTTCCCACCAGTCGCCCGACCATGTGCTTTGCGCCATGCGGGCCATGATCGGATCGCTGGCGGCGCCATCCGGGCCATCGGCGGGGTTGCCGGGTACGGTGTAGAAGCGCCACACCAGGTCGCCGCTGTCGGCATCGTAAGCCGAGACATAACCGCGCACGCCCAGTTCCGCGCCGGAATTGCCGATGATCACCTTGCCGCGCACCACGCGCGGAGCGCCGGTGATGGTATAGGGCTTGGCCTGATCCACCGTGACCACGTCCCACTGCTTGGCGCCAGTTGCGGCATCCAGCGCGATCAGCCGCCCGTCCAGCGTGCCGATGAAGACCTTGCCTTCCCACACGGCCACGCCGCGGTTGACCACGTCGCAGCAAGCGTGCGCGCCCTTGGCGCCATCAACTTCCGGATCGAAACGCCACAGCACCTCGCCAGTGGCGGCGTTGACCGCCAGCACCTTGTCCCACGCAGTGGAGACATACATCGTGCCATCGACCACGATGGGCGTGGCTTCCTGCCCGCGGTTGGTATCGAACTCGACCGCATAGGCGAGGGACAACTCGCCCACGTTCTCGGTGGTGATATCGGCCAGCGGGCTGAAGCGGTCTTCGGCATAGGTCCGGCCGTGGCTCAGCCAGTTATCGGGATCGTCCTCGGCGGCGAGCAGGCGCGCTTCATCGACCTGGCCGAATCCGGCATCTTGCTGGCACGCGGCAAGCAGCCCGGTTGCGACCAGCGCGGCGGCCAAAGCCAAGGTCTTGCGGCCCGAGATCATGCATCTTTCCCCATCAAAGTCGCGCCCTTTGCAGGCGTCATCGTCACGAACGTTAGAATGAACTTCAGCGTTTGGCGAGTCCTGTGGGCATGTGATCTGGGCCAATTTCGATCACCACATCGGCCCTCCGCGGCAGGTCTTCCAGCATGTGCCGGGTCAGCCGTTCGTAATGCTGGCAGAACCGGGCGAGGGCGGCTTCGTCCATCAGGCCGGGGGCATTAGGGCGGGCTGCGCGCAGCTTGTCCTCCTGCTTGCGGCGATTGGCGATCACGGCGTCGAACCCGCCGACTTTCAGCATCACCAGCATGTCCAGCCGGTCGAACAAGTCGCGATATTCGCCGCGCAGCCACAGGTTGGCAACCGATCGCCACACGCCGTCAGGGTCCTCGTCGCGTTCCAGCGCGTTGACCGGATCGAGCAGCTCCTCGTCCGCCTCTGGACGGCAACCCACGCACCACCCTTCAAACAGCAGCACATCGATGGGGCCGGGCACGTGCTGCGGAGCGGCGCGGCGATCGTCGGTGCCCTTGTCGAAGCGCGGCAGGTCAAGGCTTGCGCCCGCCTGCACGGCGTCGAAGATGGCCATGCCCAGCGCTGGCGCATGGGTGCCGGGCACGCCGCGCGTGGCGAACAGCGGGTGGAGTTCGCGCGCCAGCTTCTGCCTGTCTGCCTTGCCGAGATACAGGTCATCCAGCGATAGCGTGGCAGCCTTAAGCCCCCGCTCGGCCAGCAGGACCTCCAGGAACGCGCACAAGGTGGACTTGCCGCTGCCTTGCGCCCCGTTGATGCCCACGATCAGCGGCTTGCCCCGGGCAGCGATCAGATCGGCCAGCGGCGTCCAGTACTCTTCCACCACCGCACGATAGGATTGGGGCAGGTGGTGCGCGGCGATCAGTTTGCCGATGGGGTCAGGGCTCATGCCACGCGGTTTGGCAGGTCCGCCCCTTCGGCGAAAGCCTGCACGTTGGCCAAGGCACAAAAGCCCATCGCCTCACGCGTTTCGCGGTTGGCGCTGCCGAGATGCGGGAGGAGGACGACATTCTCCAGCCCGAGCAGTTCGGCGGGCACCTGCGGCTCGGCCGGATACACATCCAGTCCGGCCCCGGCGAGCTGGCCAGAACGCAAGGCCTGCGCCAAAGCCGCATGATCGACCAGCGTGCCGCGCGCGGTGTTGATCAGGTAGCTGCCCGGCTTCATCGCCGCCAGCGCCGCCGCGTCGATCATGTTCGCGGTTTCCGCCCCGCCGGGAGCATGCAGCGAAATCACATCAGAAGTGCGGAGCAAATCGTTCAAATCCGGGTAGAATACCGCCCCGAGCTCGTCCACCACAGCAGCTTCGCACGGGCGCCTGCCGTAATAGGCGATCTTCATTCCAAACCCGTGATGCGCCCGCCGCGCCGTGGCAATGCCGATGCGGCCAAAGCCCACCAGCCCCAGCACCTTGCCCTTCAGCGCGTTGCCGATGAGGTGCGTGGGCCGCCACCCGCTCCACGCGCCAGCACGCAGTTCACGCTCGCCTTCGCCTGCGCGGCGCGTGGCCATCAGCATCAGGGTAAGGGCAATGTCGGCGGTGGCATCGGTCAGCACGCCGGGGGTGTTGGTAACCGCCACGCCGCACGCCTTGGCCGCCGCCAGGTCGATATGATCGAAGCCCACGCCGTAATTGGCGATCAGCTTCACCCGCTCGCCACCAGCGATCACCGCGGCGTCGATCCGGTCCGAGACGGTGGGGCAAAGCACATCGTGACTCGCCATCGCTGCTGCCAGATCCGCCTGGCCCAGCGGCTGGTCGCCCTCGTTCAGTGTCACATCGAACAGCTCAGCCAGCCGCTGCTCGACCGCTGCGGGCCAACGACGGGTAACAAACAGCTTTAGCCGCGCCATCTTGGTTCAGCCCTTGGTGGAGTTGATGCGCTGCGTTTCCGTAGCTGTGGAAGCAGGGCCGGTGTTGCGCTTGAAGATGCCGCCGGTGCCCGCCTGCCGGTTGAACGGATCGGGATCGCCCGGCCGCTGCTCCAGCCCGAAGATCGGGAACAGGCCCGGATGGTTGCCCAGCCCGCCATACAGGCCGCATACCGCTTCCACCCACGGGCGCAGCGGATCGTCTGCGGCCAAAGCTGGCGTCTGCGCCAGGCTGGCCAGCCACAGGAACCCGCCCATGATGCGGTAATCGGCATAGTTGGGCGTCGCGCCGCCAAGGAACTTGTGTTCGCGCAAGGTCATCCGCAAAGGCTCCAGCGCGGCTGAGATGGCGCACAGCCGGTCCTCGCGCCCCTTCTGCACGTCCTCCAGCGGGCCGCCCAGCATCACCGCGCGGCTGCGGGTGACGTATTCCTTGTCATGCTCGAAGCATACGTCGCGATAATCGGCGCAATAGCTGCGCATCCACGGGCCGACTGCCGCGCCCCAGAACCATGCGTCCAGTGCCTTGGTCAGCGCGGCCACGCTCTCGTGC
Source organism: Pseudomonadota bacterium (assembly GCA_040386475.1). Classification (GTDB taxonomy): domain Bacteria; phylum Pseudomonadota; class Alphaproteobacteria; order Sphingomonadales; family Sphingomonadaceae; genus Alteraurantiacibacter. Next base: position 6,136 of record JAZKFK010000428.1, read on the forward strand.
GGGATCAGCGCGGGGCGATCAGGGTAGGTTGCATCGAGGTATTCCACGATGCCCCAGCTATCCAGCACCCACTTGCCATCATCGACGATCGCCGGCAGCCGCTCGGTCACGCCGCCGGTCCGCTCAGGGATGCCGGTGAACCCGCCGTCCACGATGTCGAGCGCGAAGCCCTTGTGCGCCACGGCGAACTTGGTGGCCCACACGAAGGGGCTGATGGTGGCGCCGGTGGAGACCTGCAGGTCATACAGCGTGATGGTGTTGTTGGCGGCCATGGGGTTCACGTCCTCTCGTTGAGTTTGTCCGGTTGGTTATGCGGCCATGGCGCAAAAGGGAAGGGCTCCGCTTTGATCCTGATCACATACGTGCTGGACACGCTCGAATGTGGAACACGGAACAGCCTTTTCGCAGGCTGAGACTTTGGTTGTAAACATTTGTTACATAGACGTTTTCTTTCCCATCCCCGCCTCTGCACTGGGACCTTTCGTGAACCGCCCTGCATGATCGGGGGGCGATCAACGAAGGCAGGATGTCCAGTGAAAATGGTCGGGGCGGGCCGGTGTAGGAAAGGCCTAGGCCAGCTTGGCCTCTTCCAGCTTCACCAGATGCCATAGCGTCCGCGTGACTGGCGCGGCCACGCCCTTCGCCTCTGCCGCCAGCACGATGGCGCCGTTGATCGCGTCCACCTCGGTGCGGCGTCCGGCCTTCACGTCCTGCAACATGCTGGCTTCGTGATCGGCGTGGTCGGTCATGCTGGTTTCGGTCAGCGCGTGGATTGGCGCGGGGTCGATCATGCGGCCGTTGGCGTGCGCTGCGGCCACACCTTCTTCCACCACGGCGCGGATGGTGGCGCGCGCCTCGGCGCTTTTGGCCAGGAAACCGGGCGTGCGGCGGGTCAGCGCACACAGCGGGTTCATGGCGGCGTTGAACACCACCTTGGACCAGATCGCTTCATGGATCAGCGGATCGAGCTGGGCGGGCAAGCCGCCACGGGTGAGGGCATCGGCCACCTTCTCCGCCATCGCCGGATCGCCGCCGAATGCCGGGTACAGCCGCGAGTAGCCCTCACCGTGGCTGCGCACCTTGCCGGGGCCGACAAGGTCACTGGGCAGCATAGAGGCGCCGACCATCACTTGCGTATCAGGCACGAAGCCCGCCAGCTTGGCATCGTTGCCCAGGCCGTTCTGCAGGCTGAGCAAGTGTGTCTGCGGCCCGAAAGCATGGGCCAGACCAGCCAGCGCCCCTTCGGTGTGGAAGGTCTTGGTGAACACCACCACCAGGTCGAATGGTTCCCCGGCGATTTTGGCAGCATCAGCCGGCAGGCAGGCGGGAATGGGCAGGCGCTCCACTCCGCCGCGAAGGTCCAGTTCTAGGCCGTGCGCGTTGATCGCATCGATGTGCGGCTGGTTCACGTCCACCAGAGTGACTGTGCAGCCCGCGCGGTGGAAGGCCGCGCCAAACAGGCAGCCCATTGCGCCCGCACCAAGGATGGCCACTTTCATAGATCAGACTCCCACCAGCGCCCGGCCCAGAATGGCCAGCAAACGCACGTCAATCGCCACACCGGCTGCGCGAAAAGCCGCGATGTGCGGCGCCAGATTGTTCAGCGGTAAGCGGTGAACCACGATATCCTCCGCATCGGTCCCGCCGCCGGGGCCCACGCGGGTAAGGCCGGTGGCCTTCAATAGGGTGAAGCTTTCGCCGGTAAGGCCGGGGGAGGACAGGAACACCCCGCAATCGTGCCACTCGGCAGCGGCATAGCCGGTTTCCTCGATCAGTTCGCGCTTGGCGGCGTCCAGCGCGTGCTCGTCATCGGCCCCGTCATCGTCGCCGACCAGCCCGGCGGGAAGCTCCAACACCCAGCCACCCACTGGCACGCGGTATTGCTCTACCAGGATGACGTGATCGCCCTCGATCAAATTCTTGTCGATCGGCAGGATCACCGCCGCGTGGATGCCGCGCGCGCGGCTGACATATTCCCACTTGCCGCGCCGCAGGGCTGTGATCCACTTGCCGGACCACATGATCTCTTCGGGCGCATCTGCGTGTTCGACTGGCATGGAAGCCCGCCTATCGGAGGCTTACAGGACGATCAAGCGATCCGGCAGTTCGTTGACATCATCCGCGCCGCGCGGGAACTGCTCGGCCAGTACACCGCCCACATCGCGCACTCCAGCGGCGATGCCTTGGGCCACGTTGCCGCGCTTCACCTCTACCAGCATGTCGGCCATGGCCATGCCCCACACCTCTGCCGGTACCTTGCCGGCGATGGCTTCGTCGGCCACGATTTCAGCGCGGTGTTCTGCCATAGACAGGTAGATCAGCACGCCGGTGCGGCCATGCGTGCGCCGTTCCGCGCCTACCTTGAAGTGGCGCACGGCGGCGTTGCGCACGCGCGCCGCCTTGATCGGGGCAGGGACGAGGGCAAAGCGCAGTGCCTGCCACCATTGCAGCGCCTGCATGGCGGCAAAGGCGACCAGGCCCACCGCGATGGCCAGGGTGAGCACTTGTGCGCGCGACCAGTCGCTGGCCCAGCCGGAATGGAACAGGCCATCCCACAGGCCAAGCGAGAAATCGGCGAACACGGCAAACACCGACATGGCGGTGAAGGCCACGGCAATGGACCACCACAGCGCCACATCGGAATAGCCGTCCGACCGGTCGGCCAGCACGGTTACGATCTCGCCGCTGGTGGCAGCTTCCGCCGCGGCGACCGCATCGGTGACGATCCGCTGGCTGTCTGCATCACGCATGACCATGGTTTACCACCCCCCCGAGGCGCCGCCGCCCCCGGACATGCCGCCGCCGAAACCGCCGAAGCCGCCCCCACCGCCGCCGCCGAAACCGCCGCCACCAAAGCCGCCACCACTGCCGTGGTCAGAGAACCCGCGCGAGATGGCCTTGCCTGCTTCCCACAGCACGATGTTGCCCACCGCATCGCCCAGACCGCTGCCGCCATAACGCCGCCGCCGTCCGCGCCCGCCGATCATCGGCAGGATGAAGAAAAAGAACAGGAAGCCCAGCCAGATCAGCGTGCCGATGGGGAAGCCGCCCGCTCTTTCATCTGCTGCTTCCGCCGCTTCCGCAGCCTCGGCCACGGCGGCTGCTTCTGCCGGCGAACGGTTAAGATGCTCCATGATGGCATCCACGCCGCTGGTGATCCCGCCATCGAAATCGCCCGCCTTGAAGCGCGGGGTAATGGTGTCATTGATCACCCGCCCGGCCATGACGCCGCCGAAATAAGGGTGGAGGCCATAGCCGACCTCGATCCGCAGCTCTTTCTCTTCGCGCGCCACCAGCAGCAGCAAGCCCTGATCACGCGCCGCGCCGCCAATGCCCCAGTTGGCGAACAGGCCGGTGGCATAGGGCTCGATAACCTGGCCATTCAGGCTGGGAATGGTGGCGACAATCAGCGCCCGCCCGGTCTCGGCATTATAGGCGCGCAGCCGCTGGTCCAGCTGCGCCTCTACTGCGGGGGACAGCATGTCCGCCCCGTCATACACCGGCCCTTCCGGACGCGGCGGATAGGCCTGGGCATTGGCGGGCAGCGTGACCGAAAGGGCCAGCAACACCGCCCCCAGTGCCGCCAGCCAACGCGCCGGGGCGAAGTTACGGATCATTGCGGCGCGATCAATTCGCCGGCGCAGCAGGTGCGTCGCCAGATTCCGCTGGGCCTGTGATGCGGTCCATGTTCACCGTGGGATTGGCTTCGGCGCCTTCGGCCGCCTCGAAGTATTCCAGCGGTTCGGCGCCGTAGATCACGTTGGCGGCAATGGTGGCCGGGAAAGTGCGGATCTCGGTGTTATAGTCGCGCGCCAGATCGTTGTAGCGGCCGCGTTCGGTGCTGATCAGGTTGTTGCTCTCGTCCAGCGACACCATCAGATCGGCAAAGCGCGGCTGGCTGGCCAGCTCCGGATAATTTTCCACCACGGTGCGCAGCTGGCCCATCGCCTGGGTCAGCTGGTTCTGCGCGTCCTGGTAACGCTGGAATTCTTCCGGGTTCGACAAGTCATCGGTGGTGATGTTGATGCTGGTGGCGCTGGCGCGCGCCTCGGTCACGCGGGCAAGGATGTCGCCTTCCGAGATCGCTGCCGCCTGCACAACGCTCACAAGATTGGGGATCAGGTCGCTACGGCGTTGCAGCGCGTTTTCCACGTTGCCCCACTGGGCCTTGGCAGCTTCTTCCTTGGTGGGCACCGAATTGATGCCGCAGCCGGCCAGCGCCAGGCTGCCAAACGCGACAAGTGCCAGGCGGGAAATGCGGGTGACCATTGCGTCCAATCCTCCAACAACCCTGATCCTCTCAGGTGTATTGCGCATATAGCACGGCTGAAGCGGGTTTCAAGGATAGCCCTGCTTACTTGCCGGTAACCACTCGATTTGCCATGATCGGCGCGGACACAAGAGGGGACTGGGTCATGTTAAGCGAATTCAAGGCGTTCATCCTGCGCGGCAACGTGCTGGATCTGGCGGTTGGTGTGATTATCGGGGCCGCATTCGGCACCATTGTAGCCTCTCTAACAGCAGATTTGATCATGCCGCTGGTTGGCGCGGTGTTTGGTAACGTCGATTTTTCCAACCTCTACCTTGATCTGTCTGGCACGGTTGAACCGGGCACCCCGCTGGCAGCCGCACGTGAGGCGGGCGCCAACGTGCTGGCCTATGGCAACTTCGTCAGCGTGGTGATCAACTTCCTGATCCTGGCCTTCGTGATCTTCATGATCGTGAAGCAGGCCAACCGCCTGATGCCCAAGAAGGATGAGGCGCCTGCACCCACCGGCCCGACCGAGGTGGAACTGCTGGCCGAAATCCGAGACGCGCTGCGGAAGTAAGCTCGAAGGACCCATCCCCAACCTTTTCGCTGGCGAGAGGGGCAAGGGGTGGGTCTTTCCTTCCGCGCTCACTTCACATTCAGCATTGGTTCGCTATATCAGCCGTGCCGGTTTCGACCGGATATGGCGATAAATGGCCTTGTGTACTAGACGCAGCGGACCCGGGGGCAGTACCCGGCGGCTCCACCACCTCTTCCGGCAACGGGGGATATGACGGGGCCGAACTAGGATCGACGTGTGTTGAAAGACAATGCTTTTGCCCAGGCTGAGTAACCTGTTTCAAGGCTCACAACACACAAGTGCCAACGATAACGAAGCACTCGCAATCGCCGCGTAATGTGACGGGCTAACGCCCTGAATTTACAAAGCTAAAGCGCGGTTGGACCGACCGGGCAACAGAACGGATACCGGGGGCCCGGAGGGAGCCTAGCAACAGAATCCCTCCACCTCCTTTGACCGTAATTCCGCCCATTCCGGAGCGAGAATGCAACCACTCTGCGCTTCCCGTGCTCACGGCCCGAATGGCCGCTTCGCGCCGGTTCTCGTCCGTCACCATTCTCGGCTCGCCCTGAGGGCCAACTGAAGGAAAATCCTGCGCGCCTTATCAGCCGCTGGTCGAAACTTCGGCCGCCTCACGCTCGGCCCGTTCGTACTTCAGGCAATCGAGGATCTTGGCGCCGGCCATGAACACCGCGCCGGTGCAGGCCAGGAACAGCAGCCAGCCGCCGTTGCCGGGATATTGCTCAAGGTAATGTGCCCCGCGGCTGCACGCGCCCAGTGCCAGCGCGTAGATAATCAGGAACGCTTCCAGCCGCGTCTTGATCATGAACAGCCGAGAAACCTTGCGCAGCATCGCCAACCCTTTGTGTTTAACGCTTACACCAGCAAAGGCCGTGCCAATGGCAGAAAAGCGGGATTGTCGAAGGTTAACGCAACCCCCGTTGTAAGACAACTCGACACATCCTGGCCGACAGGCCTAGATCAGTTCCGCAAGATCGAGTGCTTCCAGCAGTCTTGCGCGCGCTTTAACAACGCCCACAGCCAGGCTTTCGCTGCCCACATCCGCGGCATCGATCTGTTCGGGCCACCACTGGCTCACGACCCGCTCGACCGCCTCGGCTTGCGCCTCGCCCAGCAGGAAGCGCGGATCGACCGTGGCCGGATCGGCCACCACGCGCAGGCGCAGGCAGGCGGGGCCGCCACCGTTGGCCATCGACTGGCGCACGTCCACCACCTTGACCTGCCGGATTGGGCCATTGCCGGCCAGCATGGCTTGCAGGAAGGCCCACACTGCGGAACTTTCCCGACATTCTCCCGGCACCATCAGCGCCTGCTCGCCGCCGGGCAGGGTGAGCAGCTGGGCGTTGAACAGGTAGCTGCGGATCGACTCGGCCAGACTTACCGCGCTATCCGGCACTTCGACGATCTGCGCGCCGGGGCACCGGGCGCGGATCGCTTGGTAAACCGCCGCCGGATCAGCGAAGGCGCGCTCATGCGTGAACAGGGTCAGACCATCGGCCACAGCGACCACATCGTTATGGAAAGCTCCGGCAGCGATGGCCTCGGGGCTCTGCTCGATAAACAGTACCCGGGAAGGGTCCAGCCCGTGGCGGCGGGCGATGATGCCTCCGGCATCGAAATGCTGGCGGGCGGGATACTTGCCGCCTGGTCGGCCAAACACGAACAGTTCCAGCCCCGGCTGACCATGTGCCGCCGCCAGCCGCATGTGGTTGGCCGCGCCTTCATCGCCAAATGTGGGCGGCACCGGCCCATGAACGGCGAAGTGCTGCTGGTCGGCAAAGGCCAGCTGCAATTGCGCCAGCGTGTCAGGCCATTCGTGGCTGCGGTGTGGCATGGTGACAAGGTTGGCCACGGTCAGGTGGCAGCGACCGTCCGCCGTATCGGGCGCAGGCGAGACAGTGGCGGCGTTGGCGGTCCACATCGAACTGGCGGACCAGGCCCCCGCAACCAGTGCGGGATTGGTGGTTTCGTTAGCGGCCAGCTCATCCAGCCAGCGCGCGCTTGGGCGGTGAAGCGGCACGAAGAACCCCTGCGCCAGCCCCAGATCGCGGTTGCCGCGCATCTTGGCCAGGCCCTGCAAGGCAGCGGCGCGGGGATAGGCGGGAGCGCCGGCATTCTTCGTCGCCGCCAGATTACCCAAGCTGAGCCCGGCATAATTGTGGCTTGGGCCGACGATCCCGTCGAAGTTGATTTCCAGCAGCGGCACGGGCTTACCAGCGCGCCACGTGGGTGATGGTGTCGCCTTCACCCACGCCCAGCGCCTCGGCACAGGCGGGATCGAGCGCCACGCTGTCGCCCTCGGCGGCGATCCAGCCATAGGCGGCGCGGTAATCCGCCAGATGTCCGGCCGAGATGAGCCGCTTCTCGCCCTGGCTGCCGTTGGCAAGCGCGGGATCGATGCGGCCCACGATGCTGTCCCGCGCCTCACGGATGGAACGGATCTGGTCGGTCCGCACGGTCATCGAAGGGCCGCCGTCGAAAATGTCGACATAGTTTTCCCAGGCAAACCCTTCGTCCTCCAGCATCCGCATGGCGGCGCGGCCTGACGGGTGCGGCTTGCCGATCACCGCGCGGGCTTGGTCGCTCAGCATGGCGATGTAGACCGGGTGCTTGGGCATCAGGTCGGCGATGAACTGGTTGCCGAAGCGGGCGTTGAATTCGTCCGCTTCCTGAAAGCTCATGCCGAAGAAGCGCCCGGCGACGCCATCCCAGAACGGCGATCCGCCCGCCTCGTCGATCACACCGCGCAGTTCGGCCAGCGTGCGATCGGCAAAGCGGGGGCGGTGATTGCGGATGAACAGGTAGCGGCTGCGCGCGATGAGCATGCCCAGTCCGCCTGCACGCTCACCTGGATGGAGGAATAGCCCGCCCACTTCGCTGGCACCTTCAAGGTCGGTCGACAGGTTGAGGATATCGGCGCGGAAAGTGCGACCAAGCTCCTCGCTATGCTGCGTCAACGCGCCGATGCGATAGGAATAGAACGGCCACTTCTGCCCCACCATTGCAAAGATCTGGCACGTGCCGCGCACTTCGCCGGTGGCGACGTTTTCCAGCACGAACACGAACATGTCATCGGATGGTTCGTCGCCTTGCCGCGCAAAAGCGGCCTCGCTCTTCTCCAGCTTGGTGGTCAGCGCCTTGCGATCAGGCGGCAGGTTGGTGAAGCCGCCGCCGGTCAGCTTGGCCATTTCATACAGCGCTTGCAGGTCACCCGTGGTGGCCGCGCGAATCCGGTGCGTCACAATGCTTCCCCCTGCGCCAACCGGGCCAGCACCAGCGCGGACAGCGCGGCGCGTTCCTGTAGCGACGGGACGATCATGAACTCATCCGGGGAATGAATCGAGCCCCCGCGCACGCCCATGGTATCCACCACCGGGACCCCGCAGGCCGCGATGTTATTGCCATCGCACACGCCGCCAGAATCGATCCAGCCGATTTTCTGCCCCAGCGTGGCGCCGCAGGCTTGCACCAGTTCGAACAGCCGCCGCGCCGGGTCATCGACCGGCTTGGGTGGGCGGGTGATGCCGCCGTGGCAGTGGATGGATACTTCGTGCATCTTCTTAATAATCTGCAGCAAATCATTGAAGTCAGACATGAAATCAACCGCCGCTTGATTGCTGCGCGGGCGAATGTTGAAGCGCAGCACGGCGTGGTCCGGCACCACGTTGTTGGCTGATCCGCCGTCGATCCTGGCCGGATTGATCGGCAAGTCCTCGTGCGCCATCAGCTTCAACCGCACCGCGCAATCGGCGGCGGCAACCAGCGCATTGCGGCCATCCTGCGGGTTGCGCCCGGCGTGGGCCGAGCGGCCGGTGAAGCAAACCGAGTAATTGCCGCTGCCGCCGCGCTCGTATGCCAGCGTGCCATCGGGCAGGGCGCTCGGCTCGTAAGTCAGAGCGGCGAACTTGCCGCGCGCCAGCTGCGCGATCAGCGGCGCGGAAGACAGCGAGCCGGTCTCCTCGTCGGAATTGATCAGCACGTCATAGCCGCACGCGGCCGCCGCAGGCAGCGTCTCGAAGGCCTGGAGCGCAGCCAGCATCACCGCGATGCCGCCCTTCATGTCAGCCGTGCCGGGGCCGTTCAGCATGGTATCGTCCAGCCACGTGACTTGCTGGAACGGGTGATCCGCCGGAAATACCGTGTCCATATGCCCGGTCAGCAGGAAGCCGCGCTCCGCCTCGGGCCGCACGCGCAGGAGCAGGTGGCGACCGTGGGGTTTGTCGACCTCGCGCCCGGCCTCGTCCAGCGCGGTGACATGGGCGGGTTCGCGCAGGGAAATCTCACCCGGCAGCGCGGCGAAGGCATGAGCCAGCATGTCTGCAACTTGCCCCAGGCCAGCAAGGTTGCCGGTGCCCGAATTGACACCAGCCCAAGCCAGCGTGTGCCGCAGCATGATCGCCGGGTCGATGGCATCGAGCACCGCGGCTTCCGGGATGGTCAGTTGTTTCATGTGTAAC
>JAZKFK010000429.1:0-7833 GCA_040386475.1 Pseudomonadota bacterium
TCTGCAATTCGTCGTTCAGCGTCTTCATGGCGCGATAGTTGAACTGGTACTTGGCTTTCTCGCCCACGCTGGCCCACAGCAGCGTTTCGTGCGCATTGGTGAAGCGGGTGCCGCGAAAGTTGGGCATGGGATTGGTCTTGCGCCAGACGATATCGTTCAGAAGCCAGAACCCCAGGTCCTGCATCATCGAACCCACGCGGTAGATGTTGTGATACGAACCGATTACCCACAGCGCGCCATCGGGCTTGAGCACGCGGCGCGCCTCCACCAGCCATTGGCGTGTGAAGCGGTCATAGGCGGCGAAGCTGTCGAACTGGTCCCAGTGATCGGTGACGGCATCCACATGGCTGCCATCGGGCCGGTTCAGATCGCCGCCCAGTTGCAGGTTGTACGGCGGATCGGCAAACACCAGGTCAATGCTGGCATCGGGCAGCGACCGCATGGCCTCGATGCAGTCGCCATCGAGGATACGGCCCAGCGGCAGGTCCTCCTTATGGACCTTCTTCGCCGCAGCCTTCCCCTTCGCGACCGGAGCCGCGCGCACTTTCAGCAATTCGCCCATCGACAACAGACCCCCTGAGTTATCCACAGGGTGAGTCCTTGGAGTCTCCGGGTCAAGCGGCAATTGCGCCGGAGCTGTCCCAGGCGGCCGCCACATGAGGCGGAACGAAGAGAGTCCCACACAAGATGTTGAGTCCCTTGGAGGTTTGGAGACTCGATATGCTGCGGTGTGGCCGCAAGGACTCTTTTTTGCGGTAATCCGCCAAGCGTGGCAGAATGGCCCGACGGGACAACCTGACGGGGGATGGATCATGGCACTCAAAGTAATCGGCGCAGGCCTTGGGCGCACCGGCACACTTTCATTGAAACTGGCGCTGGAGCACATCGGATTCGGACCCTGCCACCATATGTCGGAAGTCATCGCCGACCTTAAGCGCGCGGTACCCTTGTGGATCGCTGCCGGGCGCGGGACGCCCGACTGGGAGGAGTTGTTTGCCGGCTTTTCCTCCTGCACTGACTATCCGGGCTGCATGTTCTGGCGGCAACTAATCGATGTCTATCCGGATGCGAAGGTGATCCTCACCGTGCGCGACGCCGACAAGTGGTTCGAGAGCGGTTCCGCCACAGTCTTTTCACCTGGACATCGGGCGATGTTCGAAGGTGAGCCGTTGATGGCCGAATTCTTCGCCGCCACCGTGTTTGATGACTTGGACGAGCGCCTGGGAAACCGAGCGAAGATGGTGGAATACTTCAACGCCTGGAACGATGCCGTGATCGCCGGAGTGCCGGCCGAACGCCTCCTGGTCTTCCGTGCCGGTGACGGGTGGGAGCCGCTTTGTAGATTTCTCGGTGTACCAGTGCCGCCCGAGCCCTATCCCCGTGTCAACAGCCGAGAGGAAATGACAGGCAAAACCGGGGAGTTCGATCGCCAGGGCCCCCCTCCACCCGAAGTGCTCACCGCAAGCATCCGCGAATATCTCGCAGACCTGCGCGCAAAGGCGTTTCCCCAAGGCTGAAGGTGCTAGGATCTACATCCCGGGCTCGATCCCGGTCAGCTCCGCACTCACCTGCCACAGCCGCGCGGCCAGTTGCGGATCGCGGGCGCGCGCGCTGCGCACGGCCGCACCGCTGGGCCCGCGCGCTTCCATTAAGCCTTGCGGGCCAACATAGGCGCCGCCCTGCAAGCCAGTATCGCAAGCCGCCTGCAAGGTGGGCACGGCAGCCTCGGGCGGCTTGTGGAACACCACGTTGGCCAAGGCGAGGCCGATCCGGTCAAGCGCCGAGAACCGTCCCAGCGTGGTCCCCGAAACGCCCGGATGGCAACCCAGCGACTGCACCGGCGATCCCGCCGCACGCAGCCGCCGGTCCAGCTCGGCCATGAACAGCAGGTTGGCCAGCTTGCTCTGGCCATAAAACCGAAACGGGCCATAGCCCTTGCGGGCATCCAGATTGGCAAAGTCGATCCGCGCCCGCTTGTGCGCGATGCTGGCCACCGTCACCACGCGCGGATCGGGGCCGGACAGCTTGGGCAGCAGCAGCGCCGTCAGTGCAAAATGCCCCAGATGATTGGTACCGAACTGGAGCTCGAATCCTTGGCGCGTGCGTTGCAGCGGCGGGTTCATCACGCCGGCGTTGTTGACCAGCACATCGATCTGACCAACCTGATCGGCGGCTGTCCGCACGCTGGCCAGGTCCGCCAGGTCGAGCCGCAGCACGCTGACCGCCGCGCCGGGCACTTCGGCCATGATCTGCGCCCGCGCGGCCGCGCCCTTGGCCACATCGCGGCAAGCCAGGATCACCTCGCCGCCGCGCATGGCCAGCACCCGCGCCGCCTCGAACCCGATGCCCGCACTGGCACCCGTTATCAGGAACCGGCGCCCGTGCTGGTCCGGCACGTCGGCGGCGATGAACCCGCTCACACCAGCATCTCCAGTTGCGCCACGGGAGCGAACGAGCGGCGGTGCAGCGGGGTGGCGCCGTGCTGGCGCAGCGCCGCCAGATGCTCGGCCGAGCCATAGCCCTTGTTCCGCTCCCACCCGTAATGTGGATGGTCGAGCGCGGCGGCGATCATCAGCCGGTCGCGGTATTCCTTGGCCAGGATCGAAGCCGCGCCGATCGCCTGTTCCTTGCCATCGCCGCCCACAATGGCGCGCGCTGGCCAGCGCCATTCGGGCACCCGGCCATGCGGGGTCAGGTTACCGTCGATCAGCGCCTCGGCCACCTCATGCTCCAGCACGCGGCACAGGCCCGCCATCGCCCGCGTCATCGCCAGCATGGTGGCGCCGAAGATGTTGAGCCGATCAATCTCGTCCACCCCGACCACCCCGATGCCGAAAGCGCAGGTGGCGCGGATGGCGGTTTCGGCCCGCGCCCGCGCGGCGGCGGTCAGCTTCTTGGAATCGCCCAGGCCCTTTGGTCCCGGCTTGCATAGCACGACGGCAGCGGCCACAACCGGCCCAGCCAACGGCCCGCGCCCGGCCTCGTCCACCCCGGCAACCAGGGAGGATGGCCCCAGCGAGGCCGCAAAATCGCGTGAGGGAGTGCCGAAAACCATGCGTCTCAAAGTCCTGACCAGCGCCTTGATACCTGCCGCATTGCTGGCGGCAAGCTGTACCAGCGCCGCCACCGGGGATAGCCCGGTGATTGCCGCGCCCAGCAGCGGAACGCCGGTCGAACTGGCCGAAGGATCACCCTTTGCCGCCACCGCGCGCCTTTCCCTGACCGAAGGCTGGTCAATCGCGGTAGAGCCCGGCGCGGGCAACCTGCTGATCACCGAGAAAGCTGGCACCGCCAAGTACTTCAACCCCGCCACGGGCGAGGCCTGGCCGGTCAGCGGCCTGCCGACAGTAGCCTATGGCGGCCAGGGCGGCCTGGGCGACGTGGCTTTTGCCCCCGATTATGCCACCAGCCGCATGGTCTACCTCAGCTGGGCACAGGCGGCAGTGCCCGAGGCGGGCGCCAACGGCCCGCGCCGTGCCGTGGCCGCACGCGGCCAGTTGGCCTGCGCAGCGGGCGCTTGCCAGATCACCGGGCTGACCGAAATCTGGCACCAGGAACCCGCCGTCGCCAGCGCGGGGCACTTCAGCCATAAATTGATGTTCAGCCCCGATGGCCGCTACCTGTTCATCGGCAGTGGTGAGCGGATGCAGGGCGATCCGGCGCAGGACCTCAACTCCAACCTGGGCAAGGTGCTGCGCCTTAACCTCGATGGCACCCCCGCCGCGGGCAATCCCTTTGCCGCGCAAGGCGGCGTGGCGGCGCAGGTGTGGTCCTATGGTCACCGCAACCTGCAACTGGCCTTCGCGCCCGATGGCCGCTTGTGGGAACTGGAGCACGGCCCGCGCGGCGGTGACGAGATCAACCTGATTACACCGGGCAACAATTATGGCTGGCCCGTCCGCTCCAACGGCAACGATTACGATGGCGACGACATTCCCGATCACACGGCGGACGACGGTTTCACCAAGCCGGCGATCTTCTGGGATCCGGTGATCGCGCCGGGCGACCTGCTGATCTATCGCGGCACCATGTTCCCGCAGTTCCGCGGACAGGCGCTGATCGCCGCGATGAGCAGCGTGCAATCGATCGTACAGGTGCGGCTGGATGCTGCCACCGGGACCGCCACCGAAGTGGCCCGCCATCGCTTCCCCATGCGCCTGCGCGATATTGCCGAGGCGGCCGACGGATCGCTGTGGGTGGTGGAAGATGGCCCGCGCGGCCGGTTGCTGCATCTGACGCCCGCAAACTGAGCGCCCGCTTCACGCGAATTTGTTTGCGCGCGAGGGCCGCGCACCCTATCGGCGCGCCCCCATGGTACAGGCACTTTCCTCGCTGATTCCCCTTGGCCAAGTGGGGCCGCAAATGGTGGAAGACCTGCTCGATCGTGCATTCGGTCCGGGCCGGTTCCAGCGCACGGCCTACAAGGTGCGCGCCGGGACCGAGGCGCTGCACGCGCTGGGCTTTGCCGCGCTGGATGAGGACGAGCTGCTGGTGGGCACGATCCAGGCCTGGCCGGTGGCCCTTACCGATCCCGCTGGCCGCGCCCATCCGATGATCATGGTCGGCCCGGTGGCCGTGCTGCCCGAACGGCAGGGCGAAGGCTTCGGCTCCGCGCTGATGGTGGCACAGCAGCAGGCGATCGGCGATCTGGCCACGTCGCTGCCGCAAGTGCTGATTGGCGATGCCCCCTACTATGGCCGCTTCGGCTTTGTGGCCGAGCCGACGCAGGGCTGGTCGCTGCCCGGCCCCTACGAGAAGGACCGCCTGCTGGTGCGCTGCGGCAACCCGGCGGTTCTCCCGCAGGAAGGCATGCTGGGGCCTTGGCTCCGCTGATCGGACCTGCCATCTAGCGGGCCGCGATGCCCTATGATGCGCCCCCCAACCTGTCCGAACTGTCGCTGACGCAGATTGCCGAGGCGCTTGCCGCGCGCCGCCTGCCGCCGCTGGACCAGTGGAGTCCGGCGGAGGAAGTGGACAGCCACATGGTAATCCGGGCCGATGGGACCTGGCTGCACGAAGGCCGCCCGATCACCCGCCCGGCAATGGTCCGCGCCTTTGCCAGCCTGCTGTTGCGCAAGGATGGCCAGCACTGGTTGATGACCCCGCAATGCCGCCAGCGGATCGCGGTGGAGGATGCCGCTTTCGTGGCGGTGGACGTTGAGGCGAAGGAGGGTGCGCTCGCCTTCCGGCTGAACACCGACGAACTGGTGCTGGCCGGCCCCGCCAACCTCTTGCGCGCGGTGGGCGACCCTGACTGTCCGGCGATCTACCTGGCCGTGCGCAATGGCACCGAGGCGCGCATCAACCGCAGCACATGGCTGCAACTGGTGGCGCTGGCCGATGATCGCGAAGGCGTGCCGGTGGTGACCAGCCAGGGCGCAGACTTTCCGCTGGTGCCAAAATGAGCGAACTGTTCGATCGCCTCTCCAGCCTGTTTGCCGCCAGCGAGCACCTTGGCCCGCGCGGGCTGCACGATGACGCGCGCTTCATTCCCGAGATCGTCCGTCCCGCAGCCGTGCTGATCGCGGTGACCGATCGGCCCGAACCGGGCGTGATCCTGACCTGGCGCCCCGAGACGATGGCCAGCCACCCCGGCCAGGTCGCCTTCCCCGGCGGCAAGATCGAAGCTGGGGAAACGCCGGTGGAAGCAGCGCTGCGTGAGGCGGAAGAGGAGCTGGCCATCGCCCCGCACCATGTGCGTGTGATCGGGACAAGCACACGCTTTGCCACCGGATCGGGCTTTGAACTGACCCCGGTGCTGGGCGTGGTCCCCGCCGACCTCGCCATCACCCCCGATCCGCGCGAAGTGGCCGGCTGGTTCGAGGCGCCGCTCGCCTACCTGCTCGATCCCGCCAACCACGTGGACAAGGTGGGCCTGTTCCGCGGGCACGAGAGGCCCTATGTCGAGATCATGTGGCAGCAGCATCGCATCTGGGGGATCACCGCGGGCATCCTGCGCAACCTGTCGCATCGGCTGGCATTTCAGGAGCTGGCCCGATGACTGACACGCCGACTGAGGTGCTGCCCGCCGCCGCTTGGACCACGCGCGAAGACCTGGCCGGACTGGTCGCCGCGCTGGGCGCGGATAACGTGCGCTGGGTCGGCGGCGCGGTGCGGGATACCATGTTCGGCCTGCCGGTGAAGGATATTGACGCCGCCACCACGCACCGCCCGGAAGACGTGGTGGCGCGGTGCAAGGCCGCCGGCATTCGCACCGTGCCCACCGGCATCGCCCACGGCACCGTCACCGCGCTGCTGGCGCACGGCCCGGTGGAAGTTACCACGTTGCGGCGCGACGTCTCGACCGATGGCCGCCGCGCCACGGTCTCCTTTGCCGATGACTGGCGCGAGGATGCCGCGCGGCGCGATTTCACGATCAACGCGCTTTATGCCCACCCTGATACGCTGGCGATCGAGGATTACTTCGGCGGCCTCGCCGATCTCGCCAACCGGCGGGTGCGCTTCATCGGCGATGCGCGCGAGCGGATCCGCGAAGACCACTTGCGGATCCTGCGCTACTTCCGCTTCCAGGCCCGCTTCGGCGCAATGGTCGATGGCGAAGCGGAGGCCGCCTGCGCCGATCTTGCCGCCACGCTGAAAGGCCTCAGCCGCGAGCGGGTAGCCGCAGAGCTGCTGGCGATCCTGGGCTTGCCCGATCCCGTGGCCACTGTGGAGCGGATGGCCGGACTGGGTGTGTTGCCGATGGTCCTGCCCGAAGCGAAAGCGCCAGAACTCGCCCCGCTGCTGGCCAACGAGGGGAGGTTCGCCGTCCCGCCCGCCGCGTTGCGCCGCCTTGCCGCACTGCTGCCCGCCGATCCGCTGGTGGTGGAGAAGGTCGCCGCGCGCCTCAAGCTGTCCACCGCGCACAGGAAGCACCTGGCCATCCTTGCGACCCGCGCGACCGGAGAACCGCGCGCGCTGGCCTATCGCCACAGCATCGAAGCGGCGCGCGACCTTGCCGTGCTGACCGGCGTCGATCCGGCTCCGCTCGCCAACTGGGCCGTTCCCCAGCTCCCCCTCAAAGGCGGCGAGATCGTTGCGCGCGGCATCGGCGCGGGGCCGGAAGTGAACCGCATCCTGCGCGCCGTGGAGGCACGCTGGGTGGCCGAACACTTCCCCGATCGTACGCGGGTGGAGCAATTGCTGGCCGAGGCTCTGGCGCCCTCCCCCTAGCGGGCCACGTAATTTCCTTGCGTTTGCGGGAAATATCGCTAATGGCCCACCCAGACCGGCGCGAATTCGTCGTGTATCCGACTGCAAGCGTGAGCCTGCCCATTTCCAACAGGGGCAAGGACCGGCATCGGAAGGGAACCACCTGGTTCCGGCGGTCACCCTGCCAAAGCAACCCGTTTCACGCTTGGGTCGCCTTAAAGGCCCCATTGCGCCCGTACGCCCTTGTTGCGTCCGCCGTGCGCTACGTGATTGTTGAAAGAGCTATTCCATGTCTTTTTTTAGTGAACTCGGCCTCGCCGAACCCATCCTGCGTGCCCTCGACGAAAAGGGCTATACCGATCCCACCCCGATCCAGCGCCAGTCGATCCCCGCGCTGCTGGAAGGCCGCGACCTGCTGGGCATTGCCCAGACCGGCACCGGCAAGACCGCCGCTTTCGCGTTGCCTTCGCTGCATCGCCTGGCCGCCAACCCCACCGGCCGCCACCCGCGCGGCTGCCGCATGCTGGTGCTGTCCCCCACGCGTGAGCTGGCGGCGCAGATTGCCGACAACATGCGCGCCTATGCCAAGTTCCTGAACATGACCGTGCAGACGGTATTCGGCGGCATGCCGATCCGCCAGCAGATCACCGGCCTTGGCCGCGGGGTCGACGTGCTGGTGGC
>JAZKFK010000430.1:0-4855 GCA_040386475.1 Pseudomonadota bacterium
GCGATCGAAACCGAGATCGACGAGCACTACACCCGCCAGCTGGAAGAGCTGGAGGCCGAGGGCGACGATCCCGAGCTGGCCGGGATGATCGCCAGGTTCCGCGAGGATGAGCGCGAGCACAAGGACGCCGCTTTTGCTGCGGGGGCCGAGAAAGCGCCCGGCTATGCTATGCTCACCGCCGCCATCCGGCTTGGCTGCCGCGCGGCGATTCGGCTTTCCGAACGTATTTGACCTGGCGCAACGGATTCGACCGCAGCGCGCTTCATTGGTGGTTCAGGCCATCCGGCGCCCTATATAGGCTGGGCAATCCGAAGGACTTTTCGATGACTCGCCAGTTGCTGCTCGCCTCATGTGCCCTGTTCGTTGGCTTGGCCGCCGTGCCTGCCGCCGCGCAGGCCCCCGCTGAGGGAGAGCGGGTGATGATGGTCAACATCCGTCCCGGCGAGGCCTGCCCAACCAGCCCCGACGGCGATACCATCGTGGTGTGTGACGAGATCGAGGACCCCTATCGCATTCCCAGCACCCTGCGCCAGGGCGCCAGCCCGGAGAACCGCAGCTGGGCCGATCGCGTGCGCGAGATGGAGAATGTGGGCGCCACTGGTCCGGGATCGTGCAGCAATGTGGGCGGCGGATCGGAGATCGGCTGCACCGCGCAGTTCATCGAAGCGAACGTGGAAGAGCGCGAGAACGGACCGCAGGTACGCTTCAGCGAGCAGATCGCCGCCGCGCGCGCCGAACGGCTGTCCACCATCGATGCCGACGCGGCGATGACGCAAGCCCGGGTGGAAGTGATCGAGCGCGCCTATATGGAACGGCTGGAGGCCGAGAGTGAGGCCCCGCTGCCGGGCGACGAAGCCGCGCCAGCGGAGGTGGTTGATCCGGCGGCCATTCCGGCGCGCCCGCTGACTGCGCCGCGCCAATAGGGTTGCTAGTTTAAGGTTAACCCCTGCGGCGCTATGGCGAGGCCATGATTGGCATCCCCAGGACTGGCACCCAGCGCATCCTCACCATCTTCGGCACGCGGCCCGAAGCGATCAAGCTGTTCCCGCTGTGCCACGCGCTGGAGGCGGATTCGCGGTTCGATTCGCGCGTATGCGTTTCGGGCCAGCATCGCGGGATGCTGGACCAGGTGCTGCAGATTTCGGGCGTCGTCCCGGATCACGATCTTGACCTGATGCAGCCCGACCAGTCGCTTGACCAGTTGACCGCGCGGCTGATCACCGGGCTGGGGGCGGTGATGGATGCCGAACAGCCCGATTGGGTAGTGGTGCAAGGCGATACCGCCACCGCCATGTGCGGCGCGCTGGCCGCCTATTATCGCAAGGTGCCGGTGGCGCACGTCGAGGCGGGGCTCAGGTCCGGCAATATCTACCATCCGTGGCCCGAGGAGGTGAACCGCAAGGTCATCGGCAGCATTGCTGCGCTGCATTGCGCGCCGACCGAAGTGAGCCAGGCGGCGCTGCTGCGCGAGAATGTCGATCCCGCCACGGTCCACGTCACCGGCAATACGGTGATCGATGCGCTGCATTGGATCACTGCGCGCATCGCCGCCGAACCGGCGCTGGCGGGCGGGTTGGCCGAGCTGGAAGCGCGCTTTGCCGGCAAACGCATCATCGGCGTGACCAGCCACCGGCGTGAGAACTTTGGCGGCGGGATGGAAGCGATTGCCGATGCCGTCCGTCGCCTGGTCGCGCGGCCCGATGTGGCAGTAATCTTCCCGGTTCACCTGAACCCCAACGTGCGCGCGGTAATGGACGGCGCGCTGGGCGGGATCGCCAACGTGGCCATGATCGAACCGCTCGATTATCCGCACTTTGCCCGCCTGCTCTCGATCGCCGACCTGATGCTGACCGATTCGGGCGGCGTGCAGGAGGAAGCGCCTGCCTTGGGCAAGCCGGTGCTGGTGATGCGCGAAACGACCGAGCGGCCCGAAGGCGTCGCCGCAGGCACGGCCATGCTGGTGGGGACTGACGCGGACCGGATCGTGGCCGAGGCGGAGCGCCTGCTGGATGATCGCGCGGCCTATGAAGCTATGGCGCGGGCGCACAACCCGTTCGGCGATGGGCACAGCGCGAAACGGATTTGCGATCTCCTCGCGGCAAACGCGTGATTACCTGATTATCAACCAATTTGCGGCAATGCCCTTCGCAACCATCCACGCGAAAGGCATTCCATGCGCGGCGAAAACCTGCCCACCGTTTCTGTTATCGGCCTTGGCTATATCGGCCTGCCCACGGCGGCGGTGATTGCGCGCAGTGGCATGCACGTTCACGGCGTGGACGTGACCCCCAGCGTGGTCGACACGATCAACCGCGGCGAAATCCATATCGAGGAAGTGGATCTGGATGGCCTGGTGCAGGGCGTGGTGGCGCGCGGGTTGCTCAAGGCTTCGCTGGAAGTGGCACCGGCTGACGTGTTCGTGATCGCGGTGCCAACGCCGTTCCACAAGGACGGCCGGCACACGCCCGATATTTCGTACGTGCTGGAAGCGGCCAAGAACGTCGCCCGCGTGCTCAAGGTGGGCGACACGGTCATCCTCGAATCGACCTCTCCGGTGGGCACCACCGAGGAAATGCGCGACATGATCGCCGCGCAGCGCCCGGACCTGAAGATGCCCGGCCTCACCAGCGGCACGCCCGATGTCTCCATCGCCTATTGCCCGGAACGCGTGCTGCCCGGCCGCATCCTGGAGGAACTGACCAACAACGATCGCAGTATCGGCGGCATCACCCCGCGTTGCGCAAGGAAGGCGCTGGCGTTTTACAAGCGGTTCGTGCGCGGCACCTGCATTACCACCGATGCCAAGAGCGCCGAGATGACCAAGCTGGTCGAAAACTCGTTCCGCGATGTGAACATCGCCTTTGCCAACGAACTGAGCATGGTCTGCGACAAGCTGGGCATGGACGTGTGGGAGGTGATTCGCCTGGCCAACCGCCACCCGCGCGTGAACGTGCTGACCCCCGGTCCCGGCGTGGGCGGCCACTGCATCGCGGTGGACCCGTGGTTTATCGTTTCCGCCGCGCCCGAACAGACCCCGCTGATTCGCACCGCGCGCGGGGTGAACGATGGCAAGATCCACCACGTGATCGCGCAAGCAGCCGCGCTGGTGGAGGCCAATCCGGGCGCGCGCATTGCTTGCCTGGGCCTGGCGTTCAAGGCCAACATTGATGATTTCCGCGAAAGCCCCGCGCGCCTGGTGGCCGCCACGCTGGCGCGCCGTTATGGCAGCCGGGTAAGCATCGTCGAGCCCTATGCCGCAGAATTGCCGCGCGAATTTACCGATACCGGCGCCACGCTGACCGATATCGATACCGCACTGGAGACCTGCGACGTGCTGGTGCTGCTGGTGGACCACGACGTTTTCAGGTCGGTCCCGCTGGCCGAGCGGGCGGACAAGCAGGTCTACGACACCCGCGGTGTATGGCCCGACCAGCCGCGCGCGGTGGTGGTCAGCGATGAGGGTGAGCTGCGCAAGGCGGGCTAAGCTCGCCGGGCTACCCCGGCCACCGCTCGAACGCCGGCAAGTCTTCCACATGCTCCATCCACTTGCGCCGTTCGGCCACCTGAATGTGCGCGGTAGGGCCGCTGGCGTCGGGCTGGTCCAGGGTGATCGACTGCACGTCGACGATGCCGGGCAGCATTTCCTCGTTCACGAAATAGAGCGGGGTGCCGCAGGTGCCGCAGAAATAGCGCAGCGATGCGCCGGCACCGTTGAAGCAGCGCGCTTCCCCCCTGGTTACCCTGAACTGGTCGGTCTTGAAGGCCATCCATGCCACCATCGGCGCGCCGGTTGCCATCTGGCAATCGCGGCAATGGCACAGCGCGTGATGCGCCGCTTCGCCCGCAACCTCGTATCGCACCGCACCGCAGCGGCAGCCGCCTTCAGCCATCTCGCGCCTCCTACCCTCGAGTCGGACGCGAACGTATCATGAACAAAAAGCTCAGGCCAGCGCGATGTCCGGCGCGTCTTCCTGCTTCATCCCGACCACGTGGTAGCCCGCGTCCACATGGTGCACTTCGCCGGTCACGCCGCTGGCCAGATCGGACAGGAAATACAGGCCCGATCCGCCCACATCCTCGATCGTCACGTTGCGGCGCATCGGCGAATTCAGTTCGTTCCACTTGAGGATATAGCGGAAGTCGCCGATCCCGCTGGCGGCCAGCGTCTTGATCGGGCCGGCCGAAATCGCATTCACGCGGATGTTCTCCGGCCCCAGGTCATTGGCCAGATACTTCACGCTGGCTTCCAGCGCCGCCTTGGCCACGCCCATCACGTTGTAATGCGGCACGACCTTCTCGGCGCCGTAATAGGTGAGGGTGACGATCGATCCGCCGTCCTTCATCAACGGCCGCGCGCGCTTGGCGGCGGCGACCAGCGAATAGGCGCTGATATTCATCGTCATCAGGAAGTTTTCGAGGCTGGTATCGACATACTTGCCGCGCAGTTCGTTCTTGTCGGAAAAGCCGATGGCGTGAACCAGGAAATCCAGCTTGCCCCAGCGCTCCTCGATCTGGGCAAAAGCAGCATCCAGCGCGGCCATGTCCGACACGTCGCAATCGATCAGGAAATCGCTGCCTACCTGCTCGGCAAGCGGCCCCACGCGCTTCTTCAGCGCATCGCCCTGGTAAGAGAACGCCATCTCCGCGCCGTGCTGGTGCAGTTTCTGCGCGATCCCCCAGGCCAGCGACTTGTCGTTGGCGAGGCCCATGATCAGCCCCCGCTTGCCCGCCATGAGCCCCGGCATCAGCCCCGTCATTCCTGTTCCTCCAAAACCACTAATCCGTCCCTTGCCCCGTCTTGCGGCAAGATCACATCTGGCTCGTGACCGATGCGTCTGCGCGTCTGCGGACCGGC
>JAZKFK010000431.1:0-8194 GCA_040386475.1 Pseudomonadota bacterium
CCGAACGACAGCGAGATCAGATAGCCCAGCGGCATGAACACTTCAAAATCGCGCAGCAGGTTGCGGGCGATCACCGCTTCGGCTGTCAGCCGTCCGCCATCCCTGGCCGCCACGCGGATGCCAAGCGCGCGCTTGCCTGGCGTGGCGCCGCGCGGGCCAAGCTCGAAGGCCAGGAAATAGCCATAGCGGGCGAAGAAGATCAGCAGGATGACCAGCACCACGATCAGCTCGACGGCGGGGCTGGCCGTTTCCAGGTTGCCCAGCAGATTGAACCCAATCAGGCCGAGCGCGATCAGGAAGGCGATCAGCGCAGCGATCAGCAGCACCAGATCGAGCAGCAGCGCCCCCACGCGCGAACCACGACTGGCCAGCGTGAGCGCCAGGGCCAGGCCCTCTGCCGTCACCAGCTCGCGTTGGCGCGCAGTACGGCTGGTGGCCAGGCGACGCTGGCGCTTGCCGGCCGGTGCCGGAATGGGGCGGGCAGCGGCACTCATGGCGCGTTCCCGCTATCCGCATCACGGCGGCGCGGCACGAGGATGAAATAGGCCAGCCAGAAGACCAGCATCACCCCGCCGATGGTGGCGCGCGTCTCTGCCGTGCCCACCAGCTGGCGCACGAAGCCTTCCAGCAGGCCCGCGATCACCAGCATGATCACGCAGCCAGCCATCACTTGCGCCGCGCGGCGCCCGGCGACTGCGGCATTGGCCATCACCGTGCGCGTGCCGGGAAACACCATCGCGCGCCCGATATGCAGCCCCGCCGCGCCTGATAGGAGGATGGCGAACAGTTCGGTCGTGCCGTGGACGCTGAGCCATGCGGCAAACGGCCACACCACGCCTTGCTGGTCGAACACGTAAAGCATGGCCCCCAGCAGCGCCATGTTATGCACCAGCAGCAGTAGCGTGGGCACGCCAAAGGCAAAGCCCAGCGCAAAGGCCAGGATGCACACGCCAGCGTTGTTGGAGAACAGGTAAGCGGCAAAGGCGGCCAGCCCCTGCGCATTGGCAGCGGGCTCCAGCGTTTCCAGCAATTGCTCGCGGCTGGCAGTGGGGCCGCGCCCGCCGTCCATTCCGCCGACCAGAGCGTAGTACCAGTTGTCATCCTGCGCCACCAGCAGCCAGCCGACCACGGCGCCCGCCATCATCACGAACAGCGCGATGCAGATGTCCAGCCACAAGTCGCGCACCGCCGCGCTCCACCCACCGGCAAAGAAGCGCCGCGCCCAGCCGGCCAGGCCCACGCGCGGGCCATAGACCTGGAACCACGCGCGCCGCACCAGCGCCTCAAGATAGGCCAGGGTGGCAGCATCAAGCGAGGTTTCGCGCGCCACGGCCAGGCTGCTGGCGGTCTTGCGATAGAGCACCGGCAATTCCATCAGGTCGGCATCGTCGATCCGCCGGGTGCGGCCCTTTTCCAGCGCGGTGACGATGGCTTCCAGCCGCCGCCAATCGCCCTCGCGCTCCAGCCGGAAACGGTCGGAGCGCAAGCTGGCGGCCTCGATCGCGGGGATCGGGTCAAGCTTCCTGGGGCCGAAGATGTTGAGCGCCATCAGCCCACCGCCTCATGGCGCTTGGCTTCCAGGTAGCGGTCAATCAGGCGATAGCCGATCTGGTCATGCGGGGCCTCGATCACGTCAACTCCCAGCCTGCGCAGCCGTTGCAGCACGATGGCGCGCTGGTGCGCCAAGGCAGCGGCGGTGACGGCGGTGGCCATGTGCGGCAGGCTGTCCGGCTCGGCGCGGGCCAGGCCCTCTAGTTCCGCATCCTGCAAGGTCACGAAGATCACCACGTGATGCCGCACCAGCCGGGTGACGCTCTCCACCATCAGTTCGGCGCTGGTGGGATCGGTGAAATCGGAAAACAGTACGATCAGGCTGCGCCGCTTCAGCCTGGCGGTCAGCGTGGCGAGGGCAAGGGTGAAGTTGGGCTCGCGCGGGGCATAGTCCAGTCCGGCGGCGGCGGTCTGCAGGCGGTGGAAGGCGCGGGTATCGGTGACGAACGGGGTCATCACCGTGGGCCGGTCGGCAAAGCCGAACAGCGCCACCCGGTCGCCGCCTTTCAGCGCCACATAGCTGGCGGTGAGCGCGGCGATCACCGCGCGGTCGATGCGCGGCAGGCCGTCCACCGGCTCGCACATGGCCTGCCCGCAATCGAACGCGAAGACGATCTGGTTGTCGCGCTCGGCCTCGTTCTCGCGGGCGTAGAGACGGGTGTGGCGGGCGCTGGCCTTCCAGTCGATCCGGCGGCGGTCCATGCCCGGCTCATACTCGGACAATGCCTCAAATTGCGTGCCTTCGCCGCGAATGCGCCGGGCGATCAGGCCAAACTGGGCATCACGCAGGAAGTTCTGCAAGGCGGGGCTGCGCGTGGGCGACAAGTCGGGCCACACGCGCACCGGCTGGTCGACCCGGCGGTAAACCTGCCGCGCGCCCAGGCCCAGCGGGCCGGGCCAGCGCAGCCACAAGTCATGCACCATACCGGTGCCGCGCCGCTGCGGGACAATGGCGGCGGCGCCGGCGAAGTGCTCGCCCTTGCCGGTGCCCGCCAGCGCCACTTCGGCCGCGCCGGTCAGGCCCAGCCGGGCATCGAAGCCGATGGCGGCTTGCGGGGGTGCACTATCGCTGTCGCGGGCAATCTGCGCGGTGATGCGCACGGCGGCGGGCTGGCCCACTTCGGCATCGTGCGGCACATGGACGTGCAATTCGTGCAAGCCGCCTGCCAGCCAGCCGTCCAACAGCACCAGCGCCAGCAGCGTCAGCGCGGCGGCGGGCGCGACGATCCATGCGGACGGTGCCGTGGCCGCCACCACCACCGCCAGCGGCGTCAGCACCACCAGCACAGCCAGAGTGCGGCCCGTGGGGACAATGGGGAAGGCAGGGATGCGGACCATGAGGGGTTAGCGCGGCGCCTCGGTCTGGTCGATCAGGACCGCCACGAGATCTTCGATCTGGCGGCCCTCGATCTCCGCGGCGGGTGACAACAGCAGGCGGTGGCGCAGCACGGCGGTGGCCAGCGCCTTCACATCGTCCGGGATCACATAGGCGCGGCCCTGCAAGGCGGCGCGGGCGCGGGCGGCATTGGCCAGCAGCACGGCGGCGCGCGGCGAAGCGCCGCTGGCGATCTCGGCATGGTCGCGCGTGGCGCGCACTAGCCGCACGGTATAATCGATGATCTCCCTAGCCAGTGTGACATGACCCAGCGAAGCTTGCGCCGCCGCGATCGTGTCCGCGTTGGCCACGATGGCCACCCCGCAGCTTGTCGCAGTTTGCGGACCGGAGGCCTGCCCGAACCGCTCCACGATGCGCGCTTCCTCCTCGACGCTGGGATATTGCACCAGCAGCTTGAAGGCGAACCGGTCAAGCTGCGCTTCGGGCAGCGGATAGACGCCTTGGTTCTCGATGGGGTTTTGCGTGGCCACCACCATGAACTGGTCACCCAACGCGTGCGTCTCGCCGTCCAGCGTCACGCGGCGTTCCTGCATTGCTTCCAGCAGCGCGGCCTGCGTCTTGGGGGGGGTGCGGTTGATCTCGTCCGCCAGCAGCAGGTCGCAGAAGATCGGCCCGCGCGTGAGGGTGAACTGGCTGGTCTGGAAGTTGAACAGGTTGGATCCCAGGATATCGCCCGGCAGCAGATCGGGCGTGAACTGGATGCGCCCGAAATCGAGGCCTGTGGCTCGGCTGAAGCACTGGGCAAGAAAGGTCTTGGCGGTGCCCGGCGGCCCTTCGAGCAGCACGTGGCCGCGTGCGATCAGGGCGATCAGCAGGTGCTCGACAGTTTCCTCCTGTCCCACGATGGCCTTGGCCACCTCGGCGCGGATGGCTGCCGCCAGATCGCGGGTCTGTTCCAGGCTCATGGGCTGGGGGGTCATCATGGGAGAAGAGTCCTTTCGATCGATCGCAAGGTGGCGGCGCTGCGCAGCATGTCGGGCAGGCGGCGGGCGGTGCGCAAGGCTTGCGCGGTGGGAGTGAAACGCGGGCCGGGATCGGCCTTGCGGTCCAGTGCGGCGTCGATGGCGGCCTCGCGCGCAGCCTCGTCACCGGCGCGGATCTGCAGGGCGGCGGCGATGCGGCCGGCCACCAGCGCGGCATAAGGCGCGCCCAGCAAGCGCCAGCGCCGCGCCCGCTGGATCAGCGCCGCGCCATTGCTGGCCAGTTGCGTCTTGCCATGCGCCATCGTGGGCACTTCGGCCAGCGGCGGGCCGAACCGGCGGAACGCGCGCCAGCCGATGACCAGCATGGCCGCCAGCAGGCACAGCGTGGCGGCCAAAAACGGTGGCCGGAAGGCGAGGGTCAGCAGGTTTCGCCCCTGGCCCAACCCGTCGATGGTCATATCGAACACGATCGGTAGGCTCTCGCCTTCCATGCTCGCCTCGATCAGGGTTACCGCCGCCTGCGCGCGCGCCTGATCGGCCATGCCGTAATTGTTGAACAGGTCAGGCTCGGCCACGATGACCAGCGGGTAGAGGCCCTCGTCCTGCGCATCTTCCTCACCCGGCGTGAAGGTGATGCCGCCAGCCTCGGCCAGATCGGGGTGCCAGCCGCCGCGGTTCCAGTAACCCGCCAGCACATCGCCCTCGCTGTCGGTGATCAGCGGCAGCAACTGCTTGCCGGGCACCTCGGTGATTGCCTGCACTTGCGCCGGATCGGGCAGGGTGCCCGCCAGCCCCAACCCGATCCAGCCGCGCGACGCGCCGCTTTCCAGCCTCAGCGGTTCAAAATCGGGCACTTGCTCGAACCAGTTGGAGATCGGCGCGGAATCGGTGCGCACCCAGTCATCGGGGTGTTTGTCAGCTTCGTCGCCGCCAATCGGCGCCACCATCCACTTGGGCAGGATGACAATGGTGGGACCGCGATACTGGCGTTCCTCGATCACCGCTTCAAGGTCGGCGGGGTCGCTGTAGAGGCCGGGGGTCAGCACCAGTAATTGCCCGTCCCACCCGTCATCGCCGTCGATGCCTTGCGACCGGCGGGCGCGGGTGACGATAACCTCGTGCTCGCGCCGTTCGAGCAGCGCGGCCAGCGCGGAAAAGCCGTTGAGCGCATCGGAATCGGCGCGTTCGGTGGCTACGGTATTGTTTTCCCCGGTCCAGCCCGCGCCGATGGCGTAGAGCAGCAGCAGGAACACGCCGCTGCCCACCAGCACCAGCGCCAGCATGCCGCCTACGCTGAACGGGCCCGAACGGGATGATGCGGCCCGGCTCACGCCCGCACCCCGCGATAGCCCAGCGCGAAATCGGCATAGGCGGCGCGCGCGGCCTGCCAGTCTTCGTGCGAAAGCTGGGTCAGAGCAAACAGGCTCGCCTCCACCCGCGCGGCGATGGTGGCAAAGGCGGTACGCGCGCCCAGCGGCAAGGCGGGGAGGGCGGCAATTTCTCGCGCGGTGCTGCTGGGGTCGATCAGGTCGGGGCGCAATTCGGCAATCTGGCCAACCGAGCGTTGCAGCAGCAGGTGCGTCGCCTCGTCGAACCGGCCCTCTGCCGCCAGCCGGTCGGCTTCCTCCAGCAATTGCAGCGCCTGGCCATGGTCCACGCGCAGTTCCTCCGCCTCTGCGCCGGCGCGGCGCTTCAAGCGAAAGGATGCAGGATCGATCAGCCGCCACACGGCTACCAGCACCAGCGCGATCACCAGCGCCAGCAGCGCCCAGCGCAGCCACGGCCAGTTGCCGCCGATGAAGCTGGCGACCGGGCCAAACAGCTCGCCCAGCCAGTCAAGCAGGTCTACCAGCCAGTCGGGCGGGCCTTCGGGCGTGGGCACCTGTTCGGCGGGTACCGGCTGGAACTGGATTGCCTCGTCGGAACGCACTGCGCCCCAATCGTCGGCAAAATCGCTGTCCCCCGCTGGCTTCGTCACAGTTCGGGTGGTGGCACGGCTTGGCGGCACACGCAACGGGCCATTCCCTAAAGGGCCAGTGGCCCAAGGGGCGCATTGCGCCGCGCCGCGCGGTTCGCCAATATAGGCGGCATGACCGTGCTCGATCCTAGCGAATACCTGCCCCAAGTCCCGTCCGAACAAGCGGTGCGCCGCGTGCTGGTGGTAGGGGGCGGCTCGTCCGGCTGGATGGCCGCGACCATGCTGGTCACCGCCTTGTCGAAGGACATCGCGGTGGAACTGGTAGAAAGCGACGCCATCGGCATTGTCGGCGTGGGCGAGGCGACGATCCCGCCGATGCAGAAGTTCAACCGCTTCTGCCAGATCGACGAGGCTGCCTTCCTGGCGGGCACCCACGGCACCTTCAAACTGGGGATCGAGTTTCACAACTGGGGCAAAATGGGTGACCAGTACCTGCACCAGTTCGGCGCCGTCGGGCGCGAACTGGATGCCGTGGTCAAGCTGCACCACTGGTGGCAGGCGGGACGGCTGGCGGCGCAGAAGGACGGGCAGCCATATCCCGAGTTCCAGGAGCTTTACGTGGCGCAGGCCACCGCGCGCGAGAACCGGTTTGCGCCGGCGGGGCGCGAAAAGAACCAGCTTGTCAATCGCTATACCCATGCCTACCACTTCGATGCCGCGTTGTATGGCCGACACTTGCGCAAGCTGGCCGAGGCGCGCGGCGTCACCCGCCACGAAGGCCGCGTGGTAGATGTGGCCCGCGATGGGGAGAGCGGTTTCGTCACCGCCATCACGCTGGATGACGGACGACGGCTGGAGGCGGACCTGTTCATCGATTGCAGCGGGTTCGCCAGCCTGCTGCTGGGCAAGGCAATGGCCGAGCCGTTCGATGACTGGAGCCATTACATCCCGTCCGACCGGGCACTGGCCATGCCCACCAGGCGGCCCGATGCGCACTTGCGGCCATTCACGCAGGGCATTGCTCATACCGTCGGCTGGCAGTGGCGCATCCCGCTGCAGCACCGCACCGGCAACGGCCACGTGTTCTGCAGCGCGTTTTCCAGCGAGGGCGAGGCCGAGGAGCGCCTGCTCGCCACCATCGAGGGCGAGGCGCTGGATAGCCCGCGCCTGATCAAGTTTACCACCGGCCGCCGCCAGCGCAGCTGGGTAGGCAACGTGGTGGGACTGGGGCTGTCCTCAGGCTTCCTCGAACCACTGGAATCCACCTCGATCCATTTCGTGCAATCGGCGCTGGAGCGGTTGGTAGACCTGTTCCCCACCCGCGCGATGGACCAGGCGCTGCGCGATACCTACAACCGCCAGACAGCGGCCGAATGGGTGGGCGTACGCGATTTCATCGTGGCGCACTATCACTTGTCCGAACGCGACGATTCCGAATTCTGGCGTCATATGCGGCACATGGCGATCCCCGATACGCTGGCCCACACCATCGCCCTGTGGCGCGCGCGCGGCATCCTCGATGTCGATGGCGGACACCTGTTCCAGCTGGGCAGCTGGTCATCGATGCTGATCGGCCAGCGGTGCCTGCCGGGCGGGGTCCATGCCCTGGCCGACCGGGCGGACCCGGCCTATGCCGCCGCACAAATCCGCCAGATTGCCGACGAATGCACGGCGGCGGCGCGGCGCCTGCCCGATCATGCGGCGTTCGTGGCAGGCTATTGCCCTTCGGTGTGATCAGGCGAGGGTGAGCCCCATCAGGCGGCTGAACTCGTTGTCCTCGTAATCGGTAAAGGCGCTGCAATCGGTAAACCCGTGCCGCTGGTACAGGCGGTGCGCATCGGCAAAGCCGGCTTGCGTTCCGGTCTCCAGCCCGACCCAGCGGTAGTCCCGCACGCGGGCCACATCGAGCAGGGCCAGCAAGATCGCCCGTCCGGCCCCGCGCCCGCGCCACGCCGGAGCCGCGCGCATTGATTTCAGTTCGCCCGTGCCGTCGCCCAGGTCCTTGATCGCGCCCACTGCCGCCAGTTCGCCCTGGCAGCGGGCGACGAGAAAGGTCACCCCGGGTGCGCGTAGCTGGTCGATCGGCAGGGCATGGACGTGCTCAGGCGGGGTCTGCTCGTGCATGCCCGACAAGTGCAATTGCAGCAGGGCGATCACGTCAGGGGCGGACAGGTCATCCTCGCTGACGGTGAACATGCCTTCACCCCCGTTTGCGGGCCGAACGATAAGTGCCCAGCATCCGCAGTTCCTTGGCGTGGAACGCCAGCTCGGTCAGCGCCGCATCGACCCCCGGATCACCCGGTGCGCCCACGATGTCGCAAAAGAACATCGTCGCGGCAAAGCTGGCGCCCTTCTGGTAGCTTTCCAGCTTGGTCATGTTGACCCCGTTGGTGGCAAAGCACCCCA
>JAZKFK010000432.1:0-2327 GCA_040386475.1 Pseudomonadota bacterium
CGCGTCAGAGCACGCGGTTGAACAGGGCGAAATCCGGGCGCGGCAGGCGCGGGTGGATTTTCGACCGGTCACCATAGCCGACCGAGCAGATGAAGTTGCTCTTCCAGCTCGGCTGCTCGGCAAGGAAATCGGCATCGACGGCGGCATTGTCAAAGCCCGACATCGGCCCGCAATCCAGGCCCAGCGCGCGTGCCGCTAGAATGAAATAGCCGCCTTGCAGAGAGCCGTTGCGGAAGGCCTGCGTCTGCCGGTGCGCAGCCTTTTCAGGGCCAGCGAACATCGGCTGCACGTCGCTGACGGGAAACAGCATGGGCATCTGCAGGTGGAAATCGGTATCCATGGCGATGATCGCGCACACCGGCGCGGCGCGGATCTTGTCCTTGTTGCCGGCCATCGCATAGCCCGCCAGCCGCTCCTTCGCGGCATCGCTGTGGCACCACACGATGCGCGCGGGCAGCATGTTCATCGAGGTGGGGCCAAACTTGGCCAGGTCCCAGATGTCGTGCATCTGTTCCTCGCTGACCGGGCGGCCATCGAACCACTGGGTGGTGCGGGCTTCGCGGAACAGCTGGTCGAGCGCGGCGTCGGTCAAAGCCTCGGCCACCGGTCAGGCAGCCCGCACTTCGGTCACCTCGGGCACGTAATGCTTCAGCAGCCCCTCGATCCCCTGCTTCAGCGTAGCGGAGGAGCTGGGGCAGCCCGAACAGGCACCCTGCATCTGCAGGTAGACCACGCCTTCGCGGAAGCCACGATAGCGGATATCGCCGCCATCGTTGGCCACGGCGGGGCGCACGCGGGTTTCGATCAGCTCCTTGATCTGTTCGACCACGTCGGCCAGCGCCGGATCGTCGGGGTACAGCAGGTCGCCGTCGCTCGCTTCGGACGGCACGGCGATACCGTTGCCCTCGCTGGCAAACAGCGGCGTCTGGCTGATGAAATGATCGAGCAGCACCGAGACTACTTGCGGCTTCAGCGTGCCCCAATCAGCGCCTGGCCCGGCAGTTACGGCCACGAAGTCTGCCCCCAGCAACACGCCGGTGACTTCCCCGGTATCGAACAGCGCCTGCGCCAGCGGCGAGGCCTCTGCCTCCTCCGGATTGGCGAAATCGCGCGTGCCGGATGGCATCACCCGCTGTCCCGGCAGGAACTTCAGGGTGGCGGGGTTGGGTGTGGTTTCGGTCTCGATGAACATGCCTGCGATGTAAGCCTGCGCGCGCCCCATCACAAGGCGGCTTAGGTTGTTGCCCGACAAGTTTGCCTAGGGCGCGCCAATCGCGCCCTCTATTCACCGGTCCTTCATCCCTTTACGGGCTAAACATGGCCATGACTTTCCTTTCGCGCCCGCTGCGTGCCGCTCTCCTGTCCATTGTCATCCTGCTGCCGGTGCCCGCACTGGCGCAGCAGGCTTGCACCATTCCCGCCGATCCGGCGCTGGATGCCACGCAGTATGACCGGCCGGACGATCCGTGGATCTATCGCGGCACCGATATTCCGGTCGATGCCGAGTGGCTGTTTGGAGAATTGCCCAACGGCCTGCGCTATGCCGTGCGCCGCAACGGCGCGCCGCCGTGCCAGGTATCGATCCGCGTGGCGATTGATGCCGGCGCGCTGCACGAGACCGACGACGAGCGCGGCTTTGCCCACCTGATCGAGCACCTGACCTTCCGCCAATCGCGCAACTTCGCCAGCGGTGAGGCGATTGCCTATTTCCAGCGCCTGGGCACCAGCTTCGGTATCGATACCAATGCCCAGACCAGCCCCACCCAGACGATCTACCAGATCGATCTGCCCGGCGCCGACCGTCCCCGGCTGGACGACGTGGTGCTGCGCATCGCGGGCATGATCCGCGAGCCGGCGCTATCGACCGAGAACCTGGCCGCCGACCTGCCGATCGTGCTGGCCGAACGGCGTGAACGGCAGGGTCCGGACCAGCGCATCGCCAACCAGACGCAGGAAGTGCTCTATGCCGGCCAGCGGCTGGCCGACCGGTCGCCCATCGGCACGGTCGAGGCGCTGGAAGCGGCCACCCCTGCCGCCGTGCGTGCGTTTCATGATCGCTGGTACCGCCCGGACAATGCCGTGGTGGTGGTGGTGGGTGATGCCGATCCGCAAATGCTCGCCGCCATGGTAGAACGCCACTTTGCCGATTGGCAGGCACCGGCACAGCCGATCCCGCCGGTCGATTTTAGCGATCCGCAGGCTCCGCGCGGGGCCGATCCCGCCAACCCGGTGGGCGAAACCGCCGTGCTGGTCGAACCTGGCCAGGCGCGCGCGGTGATCTATGCCGTGATGCGTCCGTGGGACGAGATCACCGATAACCTTGAATA
>JAZKFK010000433.1:0-2266 GCA_040386475.1 Pseudomonadota bacterium
CGTTTTCCAGCGTCATGGACAAGTCGATATAACGGCGGGTCATGGTTCTTCTCCTACTCGGCGGTCCAGCCGCCATCGATTATCATGCTTGTCCCCGTCATCAACGACGAGGCTTCGGAAGCGAGGAACACCACTGCCCCCATGAGGTCTTCCACCGTGCCCAGACGGCCCAGCTTGATCTTGGCAAGTACGCTGGCCTTGAACCCCGCGTCCTCGAAGTAGGGCTTGGTCAGCGGGGTCTCGATGAAGGTGGGCGCGATTGTATTGGACCGGATGCCGTGCACCGCCAGATCCAGCGCAAAGCTCTTGCTCATCCCCTCCAGCGCCCACTTGCTGGCACAATAGAGGCTGCGGTTGGGGCCGCCAACGTGGCCCATCTGGCTGCCAACATGGATCAGCGAGCCCTTGGTACCGCTCCCGATCATCCGCCGGGCGCAGGCCTGCGCAACAAAGAACGCGCTCTTGACGTTGAGATCGAGCACCGCGTCATAGTCGGCCTCCGTCACGTCCCACATCGGCTTGGGCCGATTGGTCCCGGCGTTGTTGATCAGCACGTGGAACGGTTCGGTCTGCGCGAAAAAGACCGCCACGGCAGACAGATCGGACACATCGAGCACCACCGAACTGGCCTTGCCGCCGGCCTGCCGGATTGCATCTGCGCCCGCCGCGATTTCATCAGCCGAACGCGCCACCAGCGTGACCTCTGCGCCAACCTGCGCCAGCGCCGCGGCCATCGCCAAACCGATCCCCCGTCCCGCGCCGGTCACCAGCGCGCGGCGGCCTTCCAGGCGGAACGACGGGGTCTGCGGCAGGGCGGTCATCCAATCAGGCCCGCGTCAGTTCGCTCGGCTCAACCTGCCCGGCGTAAGGGACGTTGCGGCCGCCGAAGCGGCGCACGCGGATGTTGGCCTGCTCGCCATGGCCGGCAAAGCCTTCCAGGGCGCACAAGCGGCTGCAATATTCGCCGATCAGCGCGCTTGCCTCGTCGGTCAGCACGCGCTGATAGGTACAGGTCTTGAGGAACTTGCCGACCCATAGCCCGCCGGTATAGCGCGCCGCCTTCTTCGTTGGCAGCGTGTGGTTGGTGCCGATCACCTTATCGCCGAATGACACATTGGTGCGATTGCCCAGGAACAGGGCCCCATAGTTGCGCATATTGGCCAGGAAATAGTCGGGATCCACCGTCATCACCTGCACGTGCTCGCTGGCGATCTCGTCGGCAATGGCGACCATTTCCTCGTAGCTGTCAGCCACGATAACCTCACCGAACGTGTCCCACGCCTTGCGGGCATGATCGGCGGTGGGGAGAATTTCCAGCAGCCGCTCGATTTCTGCCATCGTGGCACGGGCAAACTTCTCGCTGTTGGTCAGCAGAACGCCGGGCGAATCCGGCCCGTGCTCGACCTGGCCGAGAATATCGGTAGCGGCGATTTCGGGATCGCAGCCAATCTCGTCGGCGATGATCAGCGTTTCGGTCGGGCCGGCAAACAGGTCGATCCCGACGCGGCCGAACAACTGGCGCTTGGCTTCGGCCACATAGGCATTGCCCGGGCCAACAAGGATATCCACCGGATCGATGCTCTGGGTCCCGATCGCCATAGCTCCCACCGCCTGAATGCCGCCCAGCGCATAGATCGCATCGGCCCCGGCCATGGCTTGCGCCGCGACAATGGCCCGGGCCGGCTGGCCGTTGAATGGCGGCGCACAGGTAATCACCCGGCCAACGCCGGCAACCTTGGCGGTGATGACCGACATGTGCGCCGAAGCCAGCAGCGGGTACTTGCCGCCAGGCACATAGCACCCTGCACTGCCGAGCGGGATGTTCTTGTGGCCCAGCACCACGCCCGGCAGCGTTTCCACCTCGACATCGGTCATGCTGGCGCGCTGGATCTGCGCGAAGTTGCGCACCTGCGTCTGGGCGAATTCGATGTCCTTGCGCTCTTGCCGGCTCAGGCTGTTTACGCAGGCGTCGATCTCGGCCTGGCTGAGCCGGTAGTCGTCACGATCCCACCCATCGAACCTGTTCGACATGTCGCGCAGAGCGGCGTCACCGCGCGCTTCGATGTCTGCCAGGGCAGCCTCTACAATATCGCGCACCTTGCGGTCGCTGTCGGCCTTGGCCTGGGCCGTGGCACCGCGCTTGAGCCAGATGGCCATCTTGCGACTTCTCCTGCATCCAAAACTGATCCGCCTTGGCCATTGCCTGCTGCGGTGTCTGGCGACCAATGCAATTCGTGGATGGCTAGCTATCGACCCAAACCCGTTG
>JAZKFK010000434.1:0-4052 GCA_040386475.1 Pseudomonadota bacterium
GCCACCAGCGCGGCCCACACGGACCAAACCAGCAGCAGCGGCATGGTCAGCATCATGCCTACCATGCGGGGGCGGGCGGCGGTCTCCGCGTCCATCCCAATCGCGTGAAGCACGCGGCCCAGCATGAAGGCCAGCGCCGTCAGCCCCAGCAACCAGCCATCCTGATCGGACAGATCGAGCACCAGGATCAGCACCAGCGCAATGGGGGTGTATTCGGTGAAATTGCTCTGCGCCCGCATCCGCCGGTGCAGCAGGCCATGGCCGCCATCGCCGTGGAGAATCTTTTCCGAGACGCGAATCTTGCCGCACCGCCAGCCCAGCCAGCCGGTGATCAGCCCGGCCAGCGCCGCCGCCAGTAAGGTGATGTGCAAATCCTGCATGACATTTTCCCCCTCAGTCCAGCCTACCCTAATGGTGGACAACATGGGTTGCAACGCGGTCCAAATCATCTATAGCGCGCGCCTTCGTCGCATCTTGAACGGCATCGGAGGTCACGCTTGCGTGGACCCGTTGCCTGCCCTAGGGCGGCTCCACGAAATTGCGTAAATTCAAGGAACAGGTGCCGAGATGGCCGTCCCTAAAAGAAAAACTTCGCCGCATCGTCGCGGCAACCGTCGGTCCCACGATTCGCTGAAGGTGGAAGCCTTCCACGAATGCGGTAACTGCGGCGAACTGAAGCGCCCGCACAACCTGTGTCCGGCCTGCGGCCACTACAATGGCCGCCAGATTCTCGAGCCCAAGGGGCTTTAAGCTCCTTTTTCCGGGGGATTTGCGCACATGAGCCTGCCGCGTATCGCGATTGATGCGATGGGCGGGGATGAGGGCGTGCGCGTGATGGTCTCCGGTGCGGCTTTGGCCCGCCGCCGCCACGAGCAGTTCAAGTTCCTGCTGGTCGGTGACGAGGTCCGGATCAAGGCTGCGCTCGATGCGCACCCGAACATGCGCGGCGCGTCGGAAATCCTCCACTGCGATGACGTGGTGGCGGGTGACGAGAAGCCGACTGCCGCGTTGCGCCGTGCCAAGACCACCAGCATGGGCCTGGCGATCAACGCCGTGAAAGCGGGCGATTGCGCGGCTGCGGTCAGCGGCGGCAACACCGGCGCGCTGATGGCGATGAGCAAGCTGGCCTTGCGTACCATGCCGGGGATTGACCGGCCCGCGCTGGCTGGGCTGATGCCCACGCTGGGCGAAAACGATGTCGTGATGCTGGACTTGGGCGCCAATACCGATTGCGACGCGCGCAACCTGGTCCAATTCGCCATCATGGGCGCGGCCTATTCTCGCATCGTCACCGGCAAGGAAGCGCCCAGCGTGCGTCTGCTCAACATCGGTACCGAAGCGATCAAGGGCACTGACAGGTTGCAGGAAGCGGCCGCCATGCTCCGTTCCGCACCTGGCCTGGCGCTGGATTTCCAGGGCTTCATCGAAGCCGACAAGATCAACCGCGGCAATGTGGACGTGGTGGTGACCGACGGATTTTCCGGCAACATCGCACTAAAGGCCATCGAAGGATCGGCCCGCTTCGTGACCGATCTGTTGAAGAACGCGTTCCGCTCGTCGATCCGCTCGAAATTCGGCTTCCTTGTCTCGCGGCCGGCAACCGAATTGCTGCGCCATCACCTCGATCCCAACAATCATAACGGCGGCGTCTTCCTGGGGCTGAACGGCGTGGTCGTGAAGTCACACGGCAGCGCCAACGTGCAAGGGGTTGCCAATGCGGTGGAAGTTACCGCTCGCCTGCTGGAGGAAAGCCTGACCGAACGTATTCTGGCCGATCTGGCCGAGTTGGGCGAAGCGCGCCTGCGTGACAACGGCGGGATTCCAGCATGAAGCGGGCGGTGTTCCTGGGCTCGGGCTCGGCCTTGCCGCGTCGCGTGTTGACCAATGCCGAACTGGCGCTGCAAGTTGACACCACCGACGAATGGATTCGCGAGCGGACCGGCATCACCCAGCGCTATGTCGCGGGTGAGGGGGAGACCACCTCTACCCTGGCCACCGAAGCGGCGCGCAGGGCGCTCGACAATGCCGGCCTGACGATTGCCGATATCGACCTGATCGTACTGGGCACCACCACGCCCGACCTGACTTTCCCGTCCACCGCCACCATCGTGCAGAATGCGCTGGGTGGCCACGGCTTCCCGGCGTTCGACGTGTCGGCCGTGTGCACCGGGTTCATCTATGCACTGGGCACGGCCGAGGCGATGATCCGCACGGGCCTGGCCACCAAGGCGCTGGTGATCGGTGCCGAGACGCTCACCCGCCTGATCGACTGGGATGACCGCACCACCTGCGTGCTGTTTGGCGATGGCGCGGGCGCATTCGTGATCGGCGCCGGGCCGGATGACGATGGCGAAACCGGTTTCCTGGCCACCCAGCTGCACGCCGATGGCGCGCATCGTGAACTGTTGTTCACCGATGGCGGCGTCTCCACCACCGGCACATCTGGCCACATGCGCATGAAGGGCCGCGAAGTGTTTCGCCATGCGGTGACCAATCTGGCGCAAGTGCTGGAAGACGTGCTGGCGAAGTCCGGCTATGCTGCGGCAGACATCGACTGGGTGGTGCCGCACCAGGCCAATGCCCGCATCCTGGAAGCCACCGCGCGCAAGCTGAACCTGCCGATGAGCCGGGTGGTGGTGACCGTGGACCAGCACGCCAATACCTCTGCTGCATCGGTCCCGCTGGCCTTCGATACCGCCTGGCGCGACGGGCGCATCAAGCGCGGTGACCTGGTGATGCTGGAAGCAATGGGCGGCGGCTTTACCTGGGGCGCCAGCCTGCTGCGGGTGTAAGCCGGGCTGCTGGGGAAAGCTTCTCCGCTAACCTTGTCAAGCGGCGGGATTTGCTGCACTATTGTGTGGGGTCGGGTATTTTAGGGAGTAGCCACGCATGGATTCGATGCGCTCTGTCGGGACGCTGACCCGGGCCGATCTGGCCGAGACGATTAACCGCAAGATGGGTTTCTCGCGCGCCGAGAGCCTCGACATGGTGGAATCGATCCTTGGCAAGATGTGCCACGCGATGAGTGAGGGCGAGAACGTCAAGATCTCGGGCTTCGGCACCTTCATCCTGCGCGACAAGAAACAGCGCATCGGCCGCAATCCCAAGACCGGCGTCGAAGTGCCGATCACCCCGCGTCGCGTGCTCACCTTCCGCGCCAGCCAGAAGCTGAAAGACCGGATCCTGAAGGGATAACCGCCGATGTCAGCCACGCCACCCCCTTTCGATGACGGCAAGGCACCGGATGCCATGCGCACCATCGGCGAGGTGGCGGAGGCGCTGGGCATCCGCCAGCATATCCTACGCTATTGGGAACAGCAGTTCCCCATGCTCCGCCCGCTGAAGCGCAGCGGTGGCCGGCGCCTTTACCGCCCGCATGACGTGGCCATGGTCGCCACCATTGACCGGCTGGTGAACCGCGAGGGCTATACTCTGAAAGGCGCCAAGGCGGTGCTGACGGGGGGCGAGGGGGCAATTGTTCCCACCAAGCGTGCTGCGGCTGAAGAACCGGCGCTGATCGATTTGCGCGCCCGCTTGACGGCTATCCGCAACCGACTGTCCGGCGCCCTGCAGACCGTCTGAAACTGCCTCTAACTGGCGCGCATTGGCCCCAGGGCGGGATCAAGATCGCGCGGGCGGGCAAAATGCACCAGCCTGCCGCAACCCGGCTGGCACTGCTCCCACCGGTCGATATCCAGTTCCAGCACGGCGAAGGCAGCGGTGGGGAATTTTTCCAGCAGTTCGCCAAACTGCCCGGTCTCGGCTTCGGGCGGTACCAGCTGCATCACCAGTTCCTGTAAACCCGGATTGTGCCCTACCAGCAGCACGGCCTGGGCATCACCGCTATGCTTGCGCAGCAGCGCCAGCAAGGTGGCGGCATCGGCCAGGTAGGCGTCTTCCACGAAGGTAATCGGTTGCGGCAGGCCTGATGCGTCGAGCGTGGCTTTGACCCTCGCTGCGGGGCTGGCGACAATCGCATCCCACGGCGCGCCGTGCGCGGCGATATGCGCGCCCATCAGGGCAGCGCCCCGGCGCCCGCGCGCATTCAGGCC
>JAZKFK010000435.1:0-1686 GCA_040386475.1 Pseudomonadota bacterium
CGCACAAGGCCGAGGACGAAGGCATTGCCGTGGCCGAATGGATCGCGGGCGAGACGGGCGTGGTCAATCACGCGCTGATCCCCGGCGTGGTCTACACCTGGCCCGAATTCGCCGGAGTGGGCCTGACCGAAGAGCAGGCGCGCGAAAAGGGTGAGATCAAGGTCGGCAAGTTTTCCATGGCTGCCAACAGCCGCGCCAAGACCAATCATGAGCCCGAGGGCTTTG
Organism: Pseudomonadota bacterium; assembly: GCA_040386475.1. Lineage (GTDB taxonomy): Bacteria > Pseudomonadota > Alphaproteobacteria > Sphingomonadales > Sphingomonadaceae > Alteraurantiacibacter. Next base: position 226 of record JAZKFK010000435.1, read on the forward strand.
TGAAGATCATCGCCGATGCCGCGACGGACAAAGTGCTGGGCGTGTGGTGCATCGCATCGGTCGCTGGCACGATGATCGCGCAAGCCACGCAGGCGATGGAATTTGGCGCCCTGTCCGAGGATATCGCCTATACTTGCCACGCTCACCCCACGCATTCCGAGGCGATCAAGGAAGCGGCGATGGCGGTGCGCGGCAAGCCGATCCATATGTGAGTGCCCCTTGTGGCGGAACTCTCCCCCTTCCACCTCGCCTTCCCGGTCCATGACCTGGCAGTGGCGCGGGCCTTCTGGGGCGGGGTGATGGGCTGTCCGGAAGGGCGATCGTCCGAGCACTGGGTCGATTTTGACTTCATGGGCCACCAGATCGTCACGCACCTGGTGCCCGGCTGCAACCAGCGCGACGAGGCGAACAATCCCGTCGACGGCCACGGCGTACCGGTGCCGCACTTCGGCGTGGTGCTGTCGATGCCTGAATGGCAGGCCCTGGCTGATCGGCTGACGGCCGCTGGCACGCAGTTCGCCATGGCCCCCACCATCCGCTTCAAGGGCCAGCCGGGCGAGCAGGCGACGATGTTCTTTCGCGATCCCAGCGGCAATGCCATCGAAATGAAGGCCTTCGCCAATCGCTCCAAGCTGTTCGCCACCGCCTGATCGCGCTAAGGCCGCGCAATGGCTCGTCGGACTATCATGCAACGTTTCGCCAAGTGGCACATCTGGCTGGGCTGGCTGGTGGGTGTGCCCATGCTGCTATGGACTGTCAGCGGCCTGATGATGGCGCTGAAACCCATCGAGGACGTGCGCGGCGAGGCTTTGCAGGCCGAGGTCGCGCCCATTGTCACGCAAGGGCTGGTGTTCCCTGCCGAGAAGATCGGCACGGCCACCAGCATCACGCTGGCGCAGCAGGTGGATGGCCCGGCATGGATCGTCACCGAACCGGGCGGTGGCCGCTATCGCTATTCGGCACGTGATGGATCACTGATCCCGCCAGTGATCGAGAGCGAGGCACGGCGCATTGCCGATGCCGCCTGGGCCGGCGATGCCGCGCTGACCGGCATTACCTATTTCCCCGCGGATCTCTCACCTACCGATCTACGTGCCGGCTTCGACGCATGGCAGGCGCATTATGCCGATGGCACCAACCTCTACCTGCGCGCCGACACTGGCGAGATCGTGGCTACGCGCACCGGCTGGTGGCGGATCTATGATTTCATGTGGGGCCTGCACATCATGGACCTGCAAACGCGCGAGGATACATCCCACCCGGTCCTGATCGTGTTTGCGCTGCTGGGCGTGCTGGGATCGCTGCTGGGCTGTGCGTTGCTGTTCCGCCGGCGCAAGGCACGGGTGAAAGCGCCGTGATCGCCGCCCAGACTGTTCTGCCAGTTTTGCCCGTCCTCCCCGCATGGCTGGATCTGGGCGGCACGGCGGTCTTCGCGCTGAGCGGCGCGCTGGTTGCCCTGCG
>JAZKFK010000435.1:1786-9140 GCA_040386475.1 Pseudomonadota bacterium
TGGTTGGCCCTGCCCGATGCCGTCACATGGACAACCGCCGCCGGAGCAGGATTTGCCCTGCGCCTGGCGGCGATCACCTGGAACATCCAATTGCCCGCCTATTCACGCGGCGGGTAACGCGTCAGCCGCCCAGGCTGTCGTCATAGCCTTGTTCACCCGGCAGCGGACCGCCGGGATAGGCTGGCTGCGGGCCAGTCTGGAGGTCGGCATCCACCGCAGGAGTGCTGACCGCGCCCTGCTGGCGGGTGGCGGAGCGCGCGCTTACGTAAGCGTCATCGCTCCACTGGCCCTCATCCGTTACCGGAACATCGGCGGCGGCATAGCCATCGCCGATATCGATGGCGCGGATGCGGCCTTCGTTATCAAGCCGGCAGCTGAAGGTCTGACCGTCATCCAGCGAGCCGTCCACGCGCCAGCCATTGGCATCGCGCGTGGCATTGTCCACGCTGCCCACGCGGTCATCGCCGCGCTCCACCTGGTTGACGCACATGTTGACCGCGCTGTTGATGCCGCCCTGGCCCCAGTTGGATTCGCGCCGATCGTTATAGCGATAGGTGTTGCGATCACGTTCTGGCCGGTCGCGATAGACTTCGCGGCTGATGGTGCGGTTTTCGTTGCTGGCGGCGCCGGCAATGGCAATTACCGCGCCAAGAATGGCGATGCCGGCAATGGCATCGCCGGTGCGCAGGTGGTCACCGCTGTGGCGGCGATAGCGCGGGTAGCCCCAGCGGTGGTTATAGGCATCGCCTGCCTGGCTGTCATACTGGCCATAGCTGTCGATCCCGGCAGCGGGCGCCACACCGGAAACGGTCAATTGTGCGGCGGCAACGGGCGAAGCGACCACCCCGACAAGCGCGAGAGTGGCAACGGAAACAGTAGCCAGACGACCGAAAGCGATCATGGCAAACCCCTAAATGGCCTCATACAGGGGCAGTGAACGAGTGGCTGCATAGTGATAGGCGGCCCAGGCTTGCGTAAGCCTGAACCGCCCATCGTGCTTTAGCAGCGTTTCATCAGCGGCGACGGTTAAGACCGTCGATGTCGATGTCGACTACCTGGCCCCGGCGGAAGTCGCAGTAGAACCGAGCCGTATCGGTGCCGCGGCGGTTGCTGTTGCTGTTCCAGCCGCGATTGCCATAGCCGCGCTGCACCTGGATCGTGCCGGTGATCTCGAAACCACCGCGCTCGCGATCGATGTCACGGATGCGGGTCACGTCGGCACGGCCACCACCATAGCGTTCGGCCTGGTTCTCGGCGGCACGGACGCACTGGCTGATAGCGCGTTCGGGGTTGTTGGAATTGCGGCCATAGTTGCGACCTGAGCGGTAATCATACCAGCCCTGGCCACGGCCATCCCAGTTGCGATCACGATAGTTGCCACCGCTGCGATAATCGTCGTTGCGGTAGTCGCTATCGCGGTAGTCGCGATCACGGTAATCGTCATCGCCATACCGATAATCGCGGCTGTTGCTGTTGGCCGCTGCGGCCACGGCAGCAATGCCGCCAATGACCAGCGCACCCGTCACAACATCGCGGGTGCTGATGCCGTCGCGATCACGATAACGATCCTGCGCCGCCGCGGGAGCGACCGAGCCCACCGCCATCGCGAGCGTGGCGACGGTCCCGACCAGCGTTTTGGTAAAGGTCTTCATGGGGCTTCTCCTCGAACTCCGGGCGGCAACCTCGCCGTCCATGAATGAGGGTCTAGGCGATTCGCCGTGAGGCGTGCCTGAACTCGGCTGTTAGCCAATGTTCAGGTAATTCGCGTTCCACATGAACAGCTATCGAGTGACGGTCAGCCCCGTCCAGTGCGCCAGGAAGCTCATGATATCCGCCGCCTCGGCGATGGCCTTGTCGGTAGGCTTGCCCGATCCATGCCCAGCGCGCGTCTCGATGCGGATCAAATGCGGGCGTTCGCCCAGACCGGCAGCTTGCAGCGCGGCGGTGTATTTGAAGCTGTGACCGGGCACCACGCGATCATCGGTATCCGCCGTCGTCATCAGCAACGCGGGATAATTCACCCCGGCGCTGATGTTATGCAGCGGGGAATAGGCGCGCAGCGTGCGGAAGTCCGTCTCGCGATCGGGATAGCCGTAATCGTCCACCCAATAGCGGCCGGCGGTCCAGCGATCGAACCGCAGCATGTCCATCACCCCTACCGCAGCATTGCCCGCCGCGAACAGGTCGGGCCGCTGGTTGGCCACTGCGCCCACCAGCAAGCCGCCGTTGGAACCGCCCTGGATGGCCAGGCCGCCCGCGGGCGTAACACCTTCGGCAATCAGGAATTCGCCCGCCGAGATGAAATCGTCGAACACGTTCTGCTTGTTGGCCAGGCGGCCGCCATCGTGCCACGCCTTGCCATACTCGCCGCCGCCGCGAATGTTGGCCAGCGCATAGGCCCCGCCCGCTTCTACCCACGCAATGCGGCTGGCGGAGAATCCCGGGGTCAGCGACACGTCGAACCCGCCGTAGCCATAGAGGAGCGTTGGCACGGCCTGCCCGCTTTCCGCAATGTCGCGCCGCCGCATCAGGAACAGCGGCACGCGGGTGCCATCCTTGCTGGTGAAGAAGCGCTGCTCCACCACGAACCGCTCGGGATCGAAGGCCAGTTGTGCTTCGGCAAAGGTGCTGCGCTCACCCGTTGCCATGTCGAGGCGATAGATCGTGGGTGGGCGATTGAAGCTGGTGAAACTGTAGAAGGTTTCCGGATTGCCCGGCTCGCCGGAAAAGCCGCCCAGGCTGCCGATCCCGGCCAGCTCCACTTCGCCCGCAGGCGCGCCGTCCAGGGTGAACAACCGCGCGGCGCTGCTGGCATCGCGCAGGTAAGTCAGCACCAGCTTGTCACCGACGATGGAAGCACCGTCGATCGGCTGCTCGGTCTCGGCCACCACAGGCGTCCACTGCGGCTCCGCTGCGGCAAGGTCGATCGACACCACCTTGTACAGCGGCGCATCCTTGTTGGTCTGGACCCACAGCTTGCTGCCGATGGCATCAATCACGCCCCAATAATTGTCGAACCCCGTCACCAGCGCGCGTGTGGCCCAGCCCTGTGTGGCGCGCGCCGCGAGGTCGATCACCCGCACTTCATAGCGGGCATCGGTGCCCTTGCTGCTGGTGATCACCGCCCAGCGTCCATCGCTGGTCACGCTGGCACCGTGGCCCGCTTCGGGATCGGCAGGGGTCGAGTATACCAGCTCATCCGCCGACTGCGGCGTGCCGAGGCGGTGGAAATAGATCGCCTGGTTGTAGTTCAGCGCCTGGAAGTCCTCGCCTTCAGCAGGCTCGGGGAAGCGCGAATAAAGGAAGCCTTCTTCGCCGACCCCCGAATTCACCCAGGCAAGGCCAGTGAACTTGGCCCAGCGGATCTCGTCGGCCAGCGGCTCGCCGGTGCTCACGTCAAGCACGCGCAGGATGCGCCAGTCAGTGCCGCCGTCCTGAACGCTGTAGAGCAACTTTGAGCCATCGTTGGAAGGCAGCCAACCGTCGAGCGCGGTGGCGCCATCCTGCGCCCAGGTATTGGGATCGATCAGCAGCCGCTGCTCGCCGTCCAGCCCGTCGCGGACATAGAGCGGGCTCTGGTTCTGGAGGCCGGAGTTGAAGGTATAGAAATAGCGCCCGCCGCGTTCATAAGGCGTGGAGTAACGCGCAAAGTCGAAAATCTGCCCCACCCGTTCACGGAACCACTCCCGCGCCGGAAGCTGGGCCAGATAGGCATCGGTGACACTGTTCTGCCGTTCCACCCAATCAGCCACATCGGGATTGTTGCGGACGTCATCTTCCAGCCAGCGGTAGGGGTCGGCAATGACCTCACCGAACAGGGTTTCCACTTGCGCGAGGTCGCGGCGGGTCTCGGGATAGGCAGGAGCAGTCATGTCTTGCGCGATAGCAGGGGCTGAAGGCAGGGCAAGGGGCCCGGCGGCAAGCAGGCAAAGCGCGGCGTACCGCAAGGTAAGGGGCATATGGCGGGGTTCTCTGTGCGACCAGTGATGGTTGCCGATGTAACCGCAATCTGGCGACATTCAACCGCCAATATGAAACTCACCAACGACGAAGGGCCGGAGCATTGCTGCCCCGGCCCTTCGATTGTCTGAACCTGCCGACGCGATCAGGCGTCGGCGAAATCTTCGGTCATCACCGGGCCGCTGTCCTGGCCCTTGGCGGCCTCGTCACGGTCAACCAGCTCGATCACGGCAATCGGGGCAGCGTCCGAGGCGCGGAAGCCGGCCTTGATGATGCGGGTGTAGCCGCCTTCGCGGGTGGCATAGCGGGTGGCCAGCGTGTCAAACAGCTTCACCAGCTGCGCATCGTCCAGCATCCGGGCGTGCGCCAGGCGGCGGTTCGACAGGCCGCCACGCTTGGCCAGCGTGATCAGCTTCTCGACGTAGGGACGCAGTTCCTTGGCCTTGGCGACAGTGGTGGTGATCTGCTCATGCTTGATGAGGGCAGCGGCCATGTTGCGGAACAGCGCGGTGCGATGCCCGGACTTGCGGCTCAGCTTGCGGCCTGAATGACGATGACGCATTATCTAATTCCCGTTCGTAAGGGGGCCGTATCAGGTACCCCGGTCCTGGTGGCGCTTGGGGCGGCCACCTTCACCCGTAAACGGCAACCCCGGCCGCTGGCCGGGGAGCCTTGAACCAGATTAACCCAGCAGCTCTTGTTCGAGCTTCTTGGCCATTTCCTCGATGTTTTCCGGCGGCCAGCCAGGGATGTCCATGCCCAGGCGCAGGCCCATCGAGCTGAGGACTTCCTTGATCTCGTTGAGCGACTTGCGGCCGAAGTTCGGCGTGCGCAGCATCTCGGCTTCGGTCTTCTGGACCAGGTCGCCGATGTAGATGATGTTGTCGTTCTTGAGGCAGTTGGCCGAACGTACCGAAAGCTCCAGTTCGTCCACCTTCTTGAGGAGGTAGCGGTTGAGCTGGTTGGTGTCGCTTTCCTGCGGTTCTGCAGCCATGCCGATCATCGGGCCCGACGAGGTGGGGATGCCATCCTCGAAGTGCACGAACAGGCTCAGCTGGTCCTGCAGGATGCGCGCGGCATAGGCCACGGCATCTTCCGGAGTCACCGTGCCGTCGGTCTCGACCGTCAGGCTCAGCTTGTCGAAGTCCAGTTCCTGGCCAACGCGGGCGTTATCGACCTTGTAGCTGACCTGCTTGATCGGCGAGTACAGCGAATCGATCGGGATCAGGCCAATCGGCGCATCGACCGGACGGTTCGACACGGCGGGGGCATAGCCCTTGCCGGTGTCGGCAGTCAGTTCCATGTTGACCGTGGCACCTTCGTCGAGGTTACAGATCACCAGATCGGGGTTGAGCACTTCGATATCACCGGTGACCGCAATGTCGCCGGCCTTGACTTCGCCCGGGCCAGTGGCCGAAAGCTGCAGGCGCTTGGGGCCTTCGCCTTCCATGCGCAGGGCAATCTGCTTCACGTTGAGGACGATGTCGGTCACGTCTTCCCGCACGCCAGCCAGCGACGAGAATTCGTGCAGCACGTTTTCGATGCGGATCGAGGTGATCGCCGCGCCCTGCAAGGACGACAGCAGCACGCGACGCAGCGAGTTGCCGAGCGTCAGGCCGTAGCCACGCTCAAGCGGTTCAGCCACGAAAGTGGCCTTGCGCTTCTTATCGCCGCCTTCCTTCACTTCGAGGCTGTTGGGCTTCTTGAGTTCCTGCCAGTTCTTGATGTTGACGGACATGGACTTCCCCTAAAGGTTTGTTTTGGCGGCAAGGGCCCCAGCGCTGGTATCAGGCTGCGGCCGATGCGAATGACTTTTGCGAGGATGCCGGAGAGCTCTTCCGGCAGCCTCGCGGCAGGTTCACGTCAGACGCGGCGGCGCTTCGAAGGACGGACCCCGTTGTGCGGGATTGCCGTCACGTCGCGGATGGAGGTGATGGTGAAGCCCACCGCCTGCAGCGCGCGCAGGGCGCTTTCACGGCCCGAACCCGGACCCTTGATTTCCACTTCCAGCGTGCGGACGCCGTGTTCGGCGGCCTTCTTGCCGGCATCATCCGCAGCCACCTGGGCGGCATAGGGAGTCGACTTGCGGCTACCCTTGAAGCCCATCGCGCCGGCGCTGGACCAGCTGATGGCATTGCCCTGCGCGTCGGTGATGGTGATCATGGTGTTGTTGAAGCTGGCGTTGACGTGCGCCACGCCGCTGGAGATGTTCTTCTTGTCACGCCGCCTGATGCGGTTTGGTTCGCGTGCCATGTGTCGTATCCTTGTCTGTCGGGAAGAAGGGAAAAGCGCGGGGATTAAGCCCCGGGCTTACTTCTTCTTGCCGGCGATCGGCTTGGCCTTGCCCTTGCGGGTGCGGGCGTTGGTGTGCGTGCGCTGACCGCGAACGGGCAGGCCCTTACGGTGACGCAGGCCGCGATAGCAGGCGAGGTCCATCAGGCGCTTGATGTTCATCGCGGTATCGCGACGCAAATCGCCTTCCACGGTGATATCGGCGTCGATCGTTTCACGGATCTGCAGCACTTCGGCGTCGCTGAGGTCCTGGACACGGCGGGCATGATCAATGCCCAACTTGTCGGCGATCTTCTTCGCGGTGGTGGGACCAATACCGTGAATGTAGGTGAGCGCGACAATAACGCGCTTGTTGGTGGGGATATTCACCCCGGCAATACGAGCCACTTACTTCTCCTGCTCCACAGGGGCACGAGCCATGCGGGATGGCACCCCTATCTCATAGCGATGATACACCCGCAAAAACGGCAACAGGACCGGATGGCGCGCAATTGTGGCTGCCGCCTGCCGATCCAGTTTCCGAATTAACGAATGAACTGGCCGCTTAGGGCGATTCGCCCTTTGCGTCAAGCCTTGCATGAAGCGCATAAAGGAGCCTTGGGAATATCCCATGGCTCTGGCTGGCGACCTTGTATCAGCGGTGTCTTAACGCTTTTTGGCAGCGCCGTCAAAAGCCGAGTTTGGCACCGCAATTCCGTACGGCGCCAGGTACCGCCTAGCTGGCGAGGACCTTCTCGATCGACGCTGTCACCGCATCGATGTGGGCCATGCCGTCCACCCGGCTAACCAAATCGCGCGCATCGTAGTACGGCAGGATCGGCGCGGTCTTGGCGCGGTATTCGGCCATGCGGGTGCGCACGGTTTCCTCATTGTCGTCAGCGCGGCGCTTGAATTCAGACGAGCCGCACTTGTCGCACTTGCCTTCGACCGCGGGACGCTTGAACACATAGTGATAGCCTTCGCCGCACTGGCCGCAGGTGAAGCGACCCGTGATGCGTTCCACCAGCGCGTCTTCATTGACCCCCAGCTCGATCACATGGTCAAGCTGGCGGCCGTGCTTGGCGAGCAGCGCGTCGAGCGCAACGGCTTGCGCCTCGGTGCG